>JBCDFA010000234.1:0-12498 GCA_039178835.1 Chloroflexota bacterium | reverse complement strand
CGCGCAGATCAGCGTGAGTATCATTGACCAGTGTGTCGCTCAGGGCGTGCCATTCGCACGTGAGTATGGTGGTATGCTTGACAATCGTTCGTTTGGTGGTGCTCAGGTGTCGCGTACTTTCTACGCTCGTGGCCAGACTGGACAGCAGTTGTTGCTTGGTGCGTATCAGGCACTGTGTCGTCAGATTGACACGGGTAAAGTTCAAATGTTCCCTCGTACCGAAATGCTTGATCTAGTCGTTGTTAATGGTCAGGCTCGGGGTATTGTGACGCGTGATATGGTGACGGGGAAGATTGAAAAACATGTTGCTGATGCTGTAGTGCTTGGGACAGGCGGCTATGGCAATGCCTTCTATCTTTCGACCAATGCCAAGGGTTGTAACGCAACGGCAATCTGGCGAGCCCATCGACGTGGTGCCTTCTTCGCAAACCCCTGCTTCACCCAGATTCACCCGACCTGTATCCCGGTGGCTGGTGATTATCAATCTAAACTGACGTTGATGAGTGAGTCGCTACGCAATGATGGCCGTATTTGGGTGCCCAAAGCAGTTGGTGATAAGCGTGCCCCCGGCGACATCCCTGAGGATGAGCGTGACTATTTCCTTGAGCGACGCTACCCCAGCTTTGGTAATCTGGTGCCACGTGATGTGGCCTCACGTGCTGCCAAAGCCGTATGTGACGAAGGTCGTGGTGTCGGCACTTCTGGACTTGGTGTCTATCTTGATTTTGCTGATGCCATTCAGCGTATGGGTGAGAAAACCATCCGTGAGAAGTATGGCAATCTTTTCGATATGTACTACCATATCACCGATGAGAATCCCTACAAAATGCCGATGCGGATCTTCCCTGCTGTGCACTACACCATGGGTGGTCTGTGGGTTGACTACAACCTGATGAGCACTATTCCCGGTTTGTATGTCATTGGTGAGGCCAACTTCTCTGATCACGGCGCAAACCGCCTTGGTGCCAGTGCGCTGATGCAAGGCTTGGCCGATGGCTACTTTGTGTTGCCCTACACGATTGGTGATTATCTTGCACAGGCCGAACTTGATAAAGTCGACGTAACACATCCGGCCTTCAATGAAGTGGAAGCGGAAGTTACGCAGCAAACAAATCGCTTATTGGAAATCAATGGAAGCCGCACCGTTGACTCTTTCCATCGCGAACTCGGTAACATTATGTGGGACTACTGTGGCATGTCCCGCAGTGATGAAGGTTTACGCAAAGCACTCGAGCGCATCCCTGAAGTACGGGCAGAGTTCTGGAAGAATGTCAAAGTTCCTGGTGAAAGTAACAATCTGAACCAAGAACTGGAGAAAGCTGGTCGTGTGGCTGATTTCATGGAGTTAGCCGAATTGATGTGTGTTGATGCACTTCATCGTACCGAGTCCTGCGGTGGCCACTTCCGTGAAGAAAGCCAATCACCCGAAGGCGAAGCAATGCGTGATGATGAGAATTTCTCGTATGTCGCTGCATGGCAATTTGATGGGGTTGGTAACAAACCTATTCTCCATAAGGAACAGCTGGACTTCGAATACGTTCTGCCATCACAGCGGAGTTACAAATAAGCCCGGATATTGGACATTGTTTATTCACGATATCTTGGCAGCGTTATACAGAACTCAAACCTGAATGGAGTAGATATATGAAATTAACATTACGCGTCTGGCGGCAGCAGAATACAAATGACGCTGGCCGTATGACAGATTATAAAATGGATGATGTGAGCGAGGAGATGTCATTCCTTGAGATGTTGGATGTGCTGAATCAACAGCTTATTCTCAAGGGCGAAGAACCAGTAGCATTTGATCACGACTGCCGTGAAGGTATCTGTGGCGCATGCGGTCTAATGATTAATGGCATTGCCCATGGACCAAAGAGTGCTACCACTGCATGCCAACTACATATGCGAAGTTTTAAGGACGGAGACACTATTACCATTGAGCCGTGGCGGGCCAAGCCTTTCCCGGTTATCAAGGATCTGGTTGTTGATCGTAGCGCGTTTGATCGCATCATTGAAGCAGGTGGTTATATTTCTGCATCAACGGGTGGTGTACCTGATGCCAATAACATCTTGGTGTCAAAAGAGAATGCTGATCTGTCCATGGATGCCGCCGCGTGTATCGGGTGTGGGGCGTGTGTTGCGGCCTGTCCCAATGGCTCAGCAATGCTTTTTACTTCTGCAAAGGTTTCACACCTTGGACTCCTGCCGCAGGGTCAGCCCGAACGCTACAATCGGGTTATGAACATGGTCAAGGTGATGGATGATGAAGGTTTTGGTGGCTGTACCAATATTGGTGAGTGCACGGCTGTCTGCCCGAAAGAAATTAGCCTTGATTTTATTTCCCGTATGAATCGTGACTTGCTTGTCGCGACGGTGAAAGCTACAAACGGCAAAGAATAAGTTTGCTCTATAGCATCGGAACGCCTGGAGTAGTTACACTCCAGGCGTTTTGATTCTTATTGATTCCTGATGATCTGGCAACAACCGGCTGTTTGTCTTGAGCAAAGATATCGTATAATACAACATAACGTATGTGAATAGAGAAAAAGTATAGAACGTATGACAACTGATGTACAGGCACCCGGGCGTCGTGGCTCCTTGGTGTCGAACCCTGGGGCGACCTCGCGCACTCCTGCCGAAACATTTACTACACTGACGAAACGTCATTGGATACAAAGCAGCATTGTCTTTATTGCTGCGGCTCTCCTACTTATCATAGCCGACATCCTGTTTATGTGGTTCCATCCGGGAACACATCGTATCGATATAGGAAATTTTCGCGATAAGTTCTTCCTCACACAAGTCAACTATCAGGAAGTTGATGATCAGGGTATCACCTATCGATGGACAAGTGAGCAAAGTACCATCTGGATTACAGAGATGGGGAATGTTGATCATGCTCTGTTCACACTCGAGTTGGGGGGCCGCCCCGAACCAGCGGATGTACAACTCACGCTGAACGATGAACCCTGGGTTGAGTTGGTTGCGACGGAACAGCCTCGTGTGTATACATTGGTTATGCCCTCCGATCTACCCGAACAGGTGCAAGTAGGTATTAGCAGTTCCACCTTTACTGTCCCCGGCGATCCGCGCCAACTCGGCGTCAAAATTGAAGGCTTCTCTGTGACGCTGCCACGCGAGAATGTCCCGTTACCTACCTTTGCTCAATATTTTGCTCAACTGGCCATCATCCTCGCCGCACAACTGACGGTGATACGGCTTGGTTGGACATGGCGTAAACAGGCGATTCTTGCGGGGGTACTCGCCATTGCACTGGCTGCGCTACTAAGTTTCTTATTGTTGCTAACCTATGCCTACATTCCCCGACTGGCGGTCGCAAGTGCTGCTCTTGCGGTGCTGACGTGGGGCTTATTGCCTGTTGCAGAACGGCGCCTGGCCTGGATGGACTCACCTGGTCAAATCCGGCTACTGTGGACCATTATGATTATTGCCTGTGCTGTGCGCCTGATTGGTGTGACCTATACGACGTTTGGCTCACAGGACCTTGGTATTAATCTGGACCGACTGTATCGCACATTTCAGGGCGAGATGATTATTATCAAAGGGTCACACGAATTTGCCGATGGATTGACTCTGTATCCCACCGGCCCCTATCTGTCTGCTGCAATTGGTGCAACATTTCTGAGCGATTATCCAACGTTGATGCAGGGGGCTATGGCGTTGCTTGATGGCACCACAGTCTTACTGGTCGCTATTTTGACCCGAAGCCTCGGTGGCAATCGTGAAGCATCCTGGTTTGCGATGGTGCTCTATGCTGGAAGTATTTCTGCATTTGGTACGATGTCGTATGGCTTCCAGCAGCAGATTTTCTCACAGTGGTTTACCATTCCGATCATATTACTACTCTTTTTTGCTGATACACCACCTCGACCGCGCACCTGGATTCTTGCCACAGTATTGCTGCTCTTTGCCGTTTTCTCGCATATTGGTGTGGCCATCCTCTACTTTACCTGGTTTGGTTTCATTGGATTGCTCATGCTGGTTGCATATCGTGGATTTAATCGTAGCTGGTGGCTAGGGGCAGGTCTCACCGTCGCTTCGGTTGTTCTGGCTTTTGGCTTACTCTACGTCGATATCTTTGCTTCCAAGATCGATCATCTCTCGCACAATGTCGCGAGTGAAGGACCAAGTACGCTATTCCCTGGTGCAACACCACTCCTTATGCGCGGCTTGCGTCTTGGTTACAGTGATGCCGGACTCGCGTTACTGCCACTTGGTTCTTTGTTAATCTGGTGGGCTAATCCTAGCTTTAAACGTGTACTTGTGTTGGTGGCCTTAATTCTCACTGTATTTTTCTATCTCATCGTCGATCTTTTAACGGCCCTACAAGTACGCTATTTCTACTTTGCGCTGCCATTGGTTCTGGCTGCGATAGGCATCGCACTTGGCTATCTTGCGACGTATAGTCGTTGGATTCGCTGGGGATCGTGGCTATTTGTGTTATCGATTGCGCTGCAAAGTACAGCGCTATGGTTTATGGCTACCTTCGCCAACGGCAAAATCTCAATGACACCGCTAACCCACTAAGCTGTGAATTATTACACAATGAGTGATACTACTGCGGAACATCATTGTTCCGTAGTAGTGCTTGTATCTGCTTCTTCAAGATAACCGTCTCACCTGTAACGCTATGTTTTTGAAGGCGTTTCTTGGGTTGTTTGACTTGTTGTTGGTGTCGTTGTTTCTGTTTCTTTGTTGGCATAACTTCCGAAGCGTTGGGCATATACATAGGAAAATTCGGCTCCCAGAAAGAGAATCTGGCTGCTAAAGTAGATCCACACCATCAAAATGAGCGCGGTGCCAATCACTCCATAGGCACTTGAGTAACTGCCACTACTAATGTAGAGGTTGAGAAGTCGTTTGGCAATTTCCCAGAGGGCAGCTGTGAACAATGCTGCCATCCAGACATCCTTCCATGCCACTTTGGTTGCAGGCAGGTATTTGAACAGAATCATAAAAATGAGCGCATTAACTCCAATTGTCACGAGCGTTGTCACGGCAATCCCTAGAAACCCTCCAATGAATGGAAGATCGTTGATTCCTCCCACCTGTCCAACAAAGGGGGCATTATCTATACCACGAAGAAGTGTGTCAACGACACCAGTAAGTACGAGTGAGAAGATAAGCAGTACACCTGCTGCAGCAACCATCGCAAACGCTGTCAGTTTCTGCGTGAGAGCCTTTTGCACGGTCGTCAGGATACCACCTTTCTCTGATTGTTTGGGGATTTTCCAGATGCGGTCAAAGATGAGATTGAGTTGGCCAAAGATACCAGAAGCAGCAAAGATAAGGGTGATAATACCGATGATCGAACCAGTGCGGGCTTGGCTACTAATCCCTTCAAGCACTTCGCCGAGGGTAGCGCTAAACTCTGGCGAAAAACTATCTCCAAAGACCCCCAGCACACATGCCTGTACCTCTTCCCCCTGGCATTGATCGCTTAACAACGAGCCTAAATCTGATGAGAGAAAAAAACCAAGACCTGAAATGAGTAAGAGGAGCAGCGGAAAAATAGAGAACATGGTGTAATAAGCCAGTGCGGCCCCCAGTTGAACGGCACCATCTTCCTGAAATTCGGTCCAGGTCTGTTGCAACAAAGGCAAGAAATCCTTTCTCAACCTCATAAGTACTTCTTTCTAGTAATGATGGGTATCGTCTGTACTATCATTCCGCAAACTAGACATACTGTCAACCCTGTCAGTATAGATTCTTCTAAAAGAGGCTGGGTTGAAAAAAAGATTACAACCCTATCTCAAGTCCTGTTAAATTACTCGAATGGGTGATTACAAAACTTGTCACCACTGCTAACCTATGTTAGTCTGATACCTGATAGCGGTAAGTGACAAAGAGGTGCACTTATACACTGTGCCAGGTTGCACACACTGGTCCCCTTGTATATCGTGACCAGATCGTATCGTCACACATATTTTTCGGTTGTTTCCTGCTTTAAGGTATGTCTATATTGTGTGTTCTTATGTTATATCAAGTAAAATAGATGTCGTAGCATATAACAGCTTTGTGTGGTGGTGGTCTTGCGTCTCGCGAATTTGGAAGGAGCCAATGTGGCAACGTCGTACCCATCCTTACCAACACTCAATGATGAAGAATTAACTGAACTCTTTGGTGACGACACCGAAGCGATTCGGCGTTACCGCCTTCTTTTCGCAGTACTTGTCACAGGTGCTTCACAGCGTGAAGCAGCTACTGCACACAGTGTCTCTGAGCGCACTGTGCGAAATGTGTTGCGTGCCTATCGGAATGTCAATACGCTTGAGTCATTGCGCTCACGTCGTTCCGTTTCGCGGCGAACAACACCACGTCGCTGGGAGTCTTTTGAGCCTGTACTTGCAACGGCACTTGCAGAAGATGCGATGGCTGGTGGTGACAAGTTATGGCGTCGTGCACAGGAATTGTTAGGTGAACACGGCTCCACACTGAGTCGTCGGACGGCCTATCGTATTCTTGGACGCCTCCGTAACGAGACACGTCAAAGTAGTCAGCCAGGAACACTTTTTAATGCGGTTCGCACGGCTTTGCCGCTCCTGGCTGAGGACCCGCCAATTACACTTGGTGGGAGCGCTCTGGCGCAGCGGCTATTGCCTGACGAAGACGACCAACTGTTACGTGGGACACTGCTCCAGCAGGCACTACGCACAGCACTTGATCGATTACGTCCCGCTGGCTCCATTTCGGTGATCGACCGTAGCTGGTGGCCTTATCTTATCTGTACTGGTGAGTATGAGGCTGGACAACCCCGAGCTGAGTTGCAAGAAGACCTCGCTTTGAGTGCCAGCACCTACAGCCGAGCCAAACGGCACGGACTCATTCAGATTGCCAATCAGATCGCTCGTATTCTAGCCCCCATGGTTGAAACACCAACCACACTTGCTAGCCAGAGACTGCCACGCACTGCCGATTTTATTGGCCGCCAGAACGAAGAGTCGTATTATGCGTGGCGCTTGCAAACAGAAGGCTTGATTCATATCTGGGGCCTCCCTGGGAGCGGCAAAACCGCACTGGCCGCCGAACTGGCTGCCGAAGGTCGTCGGTATGGTCAGACCATTCTGTGGCACACGTGTCAGCCTGGCCCTGAATCGACAACGGCTGGCATTTTGAAAGGTTTGGCCCAGGCTTTTGCAAGTGCTGGTGATGAGCGTCTATGGCACACGTTACGTCAGTCACCGTCAGATGCCTGGGATTTACCAGCAATGATGGATCTGCTACGTGAGCAACTACTAGCGCGCCCTGCTGTGATCGTGATTGATAACGCCCATCGTGCCATCGTCGAGGATACATCAACATTATTTGAAATGCTTAAAGCGTTGGTGTCACGGCGTGCTGCACGTATGATGATTGTTTCACGCACACGTCTTGAAACTGGTGATTGGGAAGCGCTTCCAGGCCTCTCCGAGCGCGAATGCCGTTTGTTATGGACTGGTTTGCCACCCTTGCCAAATGAACAATGGCAGGCATTGTATAAAGCTACTGCTGGGCTACCACACCCATTTCGACGTGTTGCAACAGCTTATCGTCGCTCAGGTGAGTTTGCACGCCCTAATGATTGGCGTGATGAGATTGCCGCATGGGTACAGGATGAAATATGGGATCGCTTATCTGATTATGAGCGGCGACTGCTTACCGTTGCTCATGCTTTCGAAGGACGGCCCTGGGCTTCCCATGCTCCGCTTGTGCTTGCGGCACTGGCAATCAAGGCAGATGCGATTGAGCAAGTACAGTTGAGTGGTCTGCTGACGATGAAAGATTCTTGTATGCATGTTCATAGTGTGGTTCAGTCAAGTGCAAAGACAGCCCTTGAAGCAGACCCTCGGTTGAATTCGCTGCTTAAAGCATTGGCAGCAACGATTGCCGAAACAGCCCCTGTTGATATGGAAGAAGCCCACTCTGAGCCTGAAGCTACAAGGCCTGTTCTGCTCGCTGATGATACTGATGGTGAACTACCTTCAGGTCTCGATCTGCTTGCACGAGTACGCGATGTACTTGAACACAGTGCTGATTACCTTGAGCGTAATGCTGATGATGGGACGGCGCGTCGGTTATTAAGCGAACTAGAAACGCTTCAGGCAGCGTTGCCTGATCCAGCGGGTCTGAATGGAAAAGAGCGTAAATCAGCCTCTGATCCACAATCGGTCTCTTCTTCGACATGAAATGATGTGAAAAGCTGTTATGAACATACCAACTTTTGATGGTTATATCTTTGATCTGGATGGTACTGTCTACCTCGGTACAACTGCTCTTCCGACAGCTATCGAAACAATTACGGCCCTTCGTGAAAACGAAAGACGAGTGGTGTTTCTCTCAAATAATCCGACCCAGACGCGTTCAATGTATGCAGATAAACTTACGCAGATGGGGTTACCAACCACCGATGATGATGTGGTCAACTCCTCATATGTGATGGTGCGTTGGTTACTGCATGAGGCTCCTGGCTGTCGGGTCTTTGTTGTCGGTGAGCAAACCCTCAAAGATGAATTAACGGCTGCTGGTTTTCACTTGGTTGAAAATGCCAAAGAAATCGATTTTGTGATCGCCTCATTTGATCGCACTTTTGTGTATGCAAAACTTCAGATTGCCTTTGATGCTATCCATGCCGGTGCACGTTTTGTTGCGACCAATGCTGATCGCTACTGCCCGGTGCCGGGTGGTGGTGAGCCTGATGCTGCTGCGGTTATTGCAGCGATTGAGGCCTGTACCGATACACGTGTTGAACTTGTGGTCGGCAAGCCATCAGCGATTATGGTGCAAACCATTGCTGATATGCTGCATTTACCAATGGCCAGTTGTATGATGGTCGGTGATCGTCTGGAGACTGATATTGCAATGGGGCAAGCCGCTGGAATGGCCACCGCACTCCCACTTACCGGGGCTACCAATCGTGAGATGCTTGCTACTGCCCCTATCAAGCCAGACTATGTTCTTGAGCGTCTGGCTGACCTGCTTGAGTAATTTCTCCTCCATATGTGATACAATGCACTAACCGGATACATAGTGCAAGGACATATGTTATGACTGTTACTAGTCCGCAGCGCGAAGTAACACTCCGTTTTCTTGCCGAACCCTCCGAAGCGAATTTTGGTGGCAAAGTTCATGGTGGTACCGTCATGAAGTGGATCGACCATGCAGGCTATACCTGCGCCACTGGCTGGAGCGGACGCTATTGTGTGACGATCTACGTTGGGGGTATTCGCTTTTATCAGCCGGTCCATATTGGCGATCTAGTTGAAGTGCAGGCGCGACTCATCTACACAGGCCATACCAGCATGCATGTGGCTGTTGATGTGCGCTCTGGCGATCCCAAAGAGCGCTTTATGCGCAAGACAACCCACTGTATTATCATTTTTGTGGCGGTGGATCGTGATGGCCGTCCCATGCCCATTCCGGCCTTTGAGCCACAAACGGAAGAAGATCGAGCGTTGCAGGAATACGCGCAAAAGCTTATGTCGTTACGCAAGGGAATCGAGGAAGAGATGAGTCGCCATCTGGCTGAGGATTGATGGAGCTTGCCATTATCGTGCCTCGTTTGTAGGATGAGGAAGATAGACGGCAATCTTGGGGAAGGGGTTATCACCAATTGAAAGCATGGTCATGCGCCGCTGGATTGGTTGCCGTGACCGATTATCTGTAATCGTGTAGATGTAGGACTTTCGTGCTTGGTCGCGTGAGCTTTGCTTCCACATAGTTTCAAACCCAGGGAAGCTATGTAACTGCTCGACGGTCTCCTGATACGACCTCTCATATTGGAGCGACTGATAGCTATCCCGCCAGTCGATCACTGCTGTATGCAGATTCGCCCGTCTAATCTCTTCAGAGGGTGATAGTCGCGATTGGAGCGACAGGTGTGGATCAAAGACGAGGTGGAGTTCTGTTCGCCGATCTGCGGGAATATCTTGCAAACCCGTAATCCCACACAGGTCTAAAAAGTATTGATTGGCCTCATCAATCGATAGACACTGATTGATTGTGTAAGCAGGAAATGGCACAGTATGAATGAGTGTGCTCGCCTCACTGAGTAAGTTATGTTCTGAGGGTGCCGATAGTGGCAGTGGCAGATAGTGGGCAGCGAGGAGTAGGGCGTTGCGTTCTTCCGGGCTACATTCGAGATAGGTTGCTATGTTGATGAGTGTCTCGCGACTCGGTAGGCGTTGCGTTCGTCCTTTTAAGGCGTTTTTGTATGAGTGATAGACGACAGCATCCAATTCCTCCTGAGTGAAGCGTTTGTTTTCTGGATGAGGCTGTTTGCTATATGTGTCTCGACGCTGATATCGTAGTTGTTCAATGAGCGTTAGCACCTGGCGTAGAGTGCGCCCCTTATCGTTTTTGTCGTCCATTATTCCCATCATGATTACTCATATGTACGATAACTAACACAGGAACCAGGGGTTATTCTACCCTTGAGAGTCACAGATTCTGCCTATAAGCTGTTGTATGTAACAGCTACATCAATATAGGTGATGATTATATCACTATCAAGATGAAAGAGGCTTATCTGTGTTAGCGCATACAACCCCACATGTTAAAATTCAAGGGCGTCGCTATTTTGTCCAAGATGTAGGAACTGGTGACGAGACCGTGTTGCTTCTTCACGGCTGGCCAGACGATGGAACACTATGGAGGTACCAAGTTAAAGCCTTGTCTGATGCAGGATATCGTGTGATATGCCCTGATATGCTTGGTTTTGGGCAAAGTGATTCGCTGCAGGATATCGCACGTGGTACTTTTGCATCACGCGTTAATGACTTGGTGCAGTTGTTGGATTATTTGGGTTTGGAACAGGTACATTGTATTGCCCATGACTATGGCTCAATTGTTGGATGGGATCTTGCTGCGACTCACCCAGATCGTGTCAAAACGTATACCGCAATGTCAGTTGGTCACCTGGCTGCATTTCTTGATATGTCCCATGAAGCGATGCGCCACAACTGGATCTATCTTTTCAATGTACATCATCTTGCCCCTGCGATCTATCGCGCGAACTCCGGGCAATTTCTGCGAGGTCTGCTGCAAAGTCATCCAGATGTCGAGCAAATCATCACACGTCTTTTGCATGCAGATGACCCAGCGTATATTAGTCTTTGGGAGCGTGCGAATCCATTGCCCGAGTATATGTTGGCGTTATTCGAAGGAAGATTACCAGAACCATCAACTGTGAAAGTACCAACTTTTGGTATCTGGAGTTCTCAGGATGAGTTTCTGCTAGAGGCACAGATGCAGAACTCAAAGGCATTTGTAGAGGCTGAGTGGCGCTATGAGCGAATAGAGAAAGCTAATCACTGGTTTATGTTGGAACGACCTGAGGAGACAAATCGTTTGCTGCTTGAGTGGCTGGGCGCTCATACGTAGTATGTAAGATGCAGCACAAAAGAGGTGTGTCGAAACGTGGTATCATAGATTGGCTACTGTATGAAACTAGATCTGGCAGGACTTGCCACAAAGAGGCACACCTTGAGTGATATTGAAGTCTTTAAGCGTCAGGCAGCCGAACGTGCGCTTGATTATGTTCAGAGTAATACGCGAATTGGTCTTGGAAGTGGCTCAACTGCCCGGCATATGCTCCGTGGCCTGGCTGAACGCCTCGCCGATGGTCGCTTGCAGAATGTCGTGGGTGTGCCAACATCCGAGGCAACAGCAGCTCTTGCACATCAACTTGGCATCCCACTCACAACACTCGATGATTGCCCGCAGTTAGCGTATACACTTGATGGCGCAGATGAAATCGATCCTCAGTTGAATTTGATTAAAGGTCTGGGTGGAGCGCTTCTGCGTGAAAAGATAGTGGCATCTTCTGCGGAACAATTTTTTGTTCTAGCCGATTCGAGCAAACTCGTAATGCAATTAGGTGAACATACCGGTGTTCCGGTTGAGGTTATTCCCTTTGCACAAACCTTATGCAGTCAGCGGCTGAGTGATCTGGGTGGTCAGCCGAAGCTACGACAAAACGACGAGGGAAAGCCATTCTACACTGACGAAGGCAACATCATTCTGGACTGCCATTTTGTCACGATGGCTGATCCAGGCGCCTTGAATGTTGCGATTATGGCTATACCCGGTGTTGTTGATCACGGGTTGTTTCTGGGCATCGCTACTACCGCTTTTATTGCTGGTCCA
Organism: Chloroflexota bacterium; assembly: GCA_039178835.1. Lineage (GTDB taxonomy): Bacteria > Chloroflexota > Chloroflexia > Chloroflexales > Roseiflexaceae > AL-N1. The sequence continues at coordinate 351 of JBCDFA010000234.1, read as the reverse complement.
ACTGGTGTGACACTTATGACTCATACTGAGTAGCTCGATCTTTGTTAGTACATTGCAGCCGATTATGATTTTTGTTATGATGCTTTGTGTAAAGATTGTATCAAACGAGAAGTAGACACACAAAGCCATGATGAGTTGGTTGCTTTTTCCTCCTGTAACTGCTGGTGTACTTATCAGCAGTGCCGTGTTACTCATACCATTTCGTGAACATATGACGCCACATGAGTTTGCTGATCATGATCAGTTTGTATCGGTCAGAGGCTACTCGTTGTACTACACCGATGAAGGCCCACACGATGGCCTCCCGGTGGTAATGCTGCATGGCGCTGCGGCCAGTTCTTTTACCTGGCG
>JBCDFA010000233.1:0-12516 GCA_039178835.1 Chloroflexota bacterium | reverse complement strand
ATCGAAAGTCAATCTAACTCCTGTGATTGAGGCACGAGTTAACGTGTAATCGGAAACTGTACCGATTGTTGTTCACGACGTTTAGATAGGCGTCGATAACGAAGTGTCGCTCCAATCACTAATGCAGCACTTACAACAACTAGGTTCTTTATAATGTATTGACCTTCCATCGTTAGCCCAATTGGAAATGTTGTGAAGACCAGATCGGGCCTTACAATGATGGGGAGGAAAGTTCCCGGCATTTGACAGAAGAGGAGGAAAATAGTGACCCGCAAGTAGAGACCAGTGATAAAGCCGAGCCCTATCAGGATCTCCCATACCGCAAGGAAGGGAATAAACCAGTCTGGAGAGATAAACGTCACGGTTGCCTGAATAAGCCCCTCTGCCGGGCTTCCCCCATCAATCAGTTTGAGAGCCCCAAACCAGAGGAAAATGATGCCAATAGATACACGTAGAAGCACCATTCCATACCCGGCCATAAACCTAGTAATGCGTTCATCAATACGATCAAACCAATATTGTAGAGTATTGCGTGACATGGTACTATCTTTCTAGTTGTGATTTTTTGAACAATTACAATTGTAGTATACCATATTTACGACACTTTTTTCACGAAAAAAAGATCATAACTTTGAAACTCATCTTGCTATGTAAAACGGTTGCATGGAATAGGACAATGTGGTACTCTCTTGCCGCGTCAATGAACTGGCTGTAAACCATGCATGTTGCAATTGTCCACGACTATCTGAACCAGTATGGTGGTGCGGAGCGTGTGCTCGAAGCACTCCATGATCTTTACCCGGATGCACCGGTGTACACATCGATTTACGATCCGCAAGTTATGCCTTCCGTCTATAGGTCGTGGGATATTCGTACATCGTGGATGCAACATCTTCCTGGCTGGCGTCGCTATTTCCGTCACTATATGCCGTTCTACCCCAGTGCCTTTGAGAGTTTTGATCTCAGTGGATATGATCTGATTTTGAGTAGTAGTAGTGCCTTTGCCAAGGGTGTTATTCCTTCACCTGGTACACGCCATATCTGTTACTGCCATACCCCGATGCGATTTGCATGGCGCACTGATTCCTATGTGGCACGCGAGCAGATTAAGGGCTTGCAGCGCATTATCTTGTCCATCCTGCTGACGTATGTTAGACTGTGGGACACCGTAAGTGCCATACGTGTTGATGCTTTTGTGACCAACTCGCGTGAGGTGGCGCGTCGTGTACAGAGATATTATGGTCGCGATGCGACTGTCATACCGCCACCTGTGGATTTGGCTACATATATCCCTCATGAGCCAGAAGATTTTTATCTGGCAGGTGGACGATTAATTCCGTACAAAAGGCTTGATTTGGCTGTACGTACTTTCACTACGTTAGGTTTGCCATTGAAAGTTTTCGGTGATGGGCGGGATCGTGTGGCGCTCGAGCGAATCGCTGGGCCGAATGTGACTTTTCTTGGTCATGTTAGTGAGGCAGAACGCCAAGAACTTTTTGCTCGTTGTCGGGCATTTGTGTTTCCTGGAGAGGAAGATTTTGGTATTACGCCGCTTGAGGCTATGGCCGCTGGACGACCGGTAATAGCGTATGCAGCTGGTGGAGCACTGGACAGCGTTATTGAAGAAAAGACAGGTTGGTTCTTTCACGAACCAACAGCGGCAGCGTTGGCAGCAACCGTCGCGATAGAGCGTACAAGTACCGTCAATTCGATAAGCATTCGTCGGCATGCAGAAAGTTTTGGACGAGATATCTTTTTACAGCGAATGCGTGATTTTATTGCAAGTGTAATGGAACCGACCTCTAGGTCGTCTTAATACATGTATGGATATACACTTATATGCTGCAATAATTCGGCGCTACTGGTTGATTGTCGTGGTGTTGCCTCTTATCGCATTTGTTGTGAGCCTGGTGACATCGCTTATGCAACCACCGATATATGGTCTCTCTACACAGTTGTTGGTGACTCGTGGTTTGGTTGCAGGCGATAGCACAGTCGGTTTGACTGAAGCGAGTGAGGACAAGACCGCACAGGATCTTCCGGCGATCATTGGTGGGTTGAGATTTCATCAGGATGTTGCCGAAGTATTATCACAACAGGGTACTCCACTAGATGTGGGGGTTGTCGCGAGTGCGCTTTCTGCGAGCAGCCAAGATCATGTAGTGACGATAGGTGTGCAGACCAGCATACCTGACGACGCAGTTGCTATTGCACAGGCGGCTGTTGTAGCACTCGAAACAAATGGACTGAGTTATTGGGATGATGATGCCCCTGTCACACCAGAATTACCCGGTCTCAATGTAGCGGTGCTCAATTTGCCAACTGAAGCAGTGCAGATAAATGGTCCGCGTTCGGTGGCTGCTGAGGTCTTTTTACGCACGTTTATTGGTCTTATTATCAGTATTGGTATCGTTTTTTTTGTACATTATTTCGCAACTGGACAAAATTTAACGTCTTCAAACGAACCTGTGTCGGTTGTTACACTGACACATCGCTCCGATTCTTCTGATCCTGATAAACGGGTCTTTACAGCAACAATTGATGATACATAAGAACAACACTATGGATAAAGGTTGTGGTGTAAACAATGCAATTAACTGACTATATTAATGTTTTTCGCCGCCGCTGGTGGATCGTTGTTGTAGTTGCTCTTGTCGCTGCGGCAAGCGCCTTTGCTTTTAGTCGAATACAGAGCCCGCTGTTTCGCTCAGAAGCACGCTATCAGGTAGTGCCCAATCGTATTGATAATGGTTTGTCGATTACGCTCCAGAGCAGTATGAATAGCTATAAGGCTCGTGCACTTGCTCCTGTTCAGCTCCAGCGTATGAGTGACCAGCTTGAGCTGGATCGCAATGCAGACTGGTTGGGCAGACATGTAGCGATCCAACCAAATCTTGATACGCGTGAAATGGTTATTCAGGTTGATTACCCCGATCCGGCGACCGCACAGCAGCTTGCTGATGCCATTGGTAATAACATGATTGGTCTCGTAAATCAATTGAACGATGGCGTTGAAGGTACAGATCGTATCAACGTAATTGTGAATCAGCCAGCGCGCTCAGCCTATCTTGTGCAACCGAATACTCGTGTAAATGTGCTGGCTGGAGCATTCCTGGGTATGGTTCTAGGCATCTTACTCGCTTTCTTGCTAGAAGCGTTGGACAACACACTAAAGACTCCCAGAGATGTTGAGCGTTTTGTAGGATTAACGACGCTTGGGACCATTCCCAATGTGTCAGATGATCAGAAAACGGGTGCATCAAAAGAGCGACGGCCAAGTATACTTCGTGGAGCTAAATCATGATGACTGAGACACAAGATGCCCTGATGCTGGTGGCGCTCCGTGATCCACGTTCGGTTGCTGCTGAAGCCTATCGTACACTACGGACCAACATCCAATTTTCCAGTCTGGACAAGCCACTCCACACGCTGTTGGTAACCAGTACTTCGGCCGATGAGGGTAAATCAACTACACTTGCCAATCTCGCGGTCACGATGGCGCAAGCAGAACAACGCGTTATCTTGGTTGATTGTGATTTACGCCGCCCATCGCTGCATACTTTTTTTAATCTCCAGAATGAAGTTGGTTTGACTAGTATGATTCTGGCACAGGATGAAATGCCGACGCCATTACAGTCGACGCCCATTCCAGATTTGAAATTACTTGCTAGTGGTCCACTTCCACCACGGCCAGCTGATATTCTGGGTTCTCGGAGAATGGAAGCCGTTATCGAGCGTCTTCGCAATGAGGCTGATGTTGTGCTGTTCGATACACCACCAGTTGTTGCGGTCACTGATGCAGCAGTGTTGGCGACACGGGTTGATGGCGTGTTGCTGGTGTTGCAGGCAAATAAAACCAGTCGTGAGCGTGCTCGGAGTGCCCGTGAAATTCTTGATAAGGTAAAGGCCAATGTGGTAGGAGCAGTGTTGAACAACGCCGAGATTGAGCAAGAGTACGATTACTATGCGTAAATGAGTTGCGAATAGAGAGCGTTATCATCGTTATTTGAGTGTTTGGTAGTTGACGTGGATACTGTGTGATGTCACGCTTATGATAGATCTACACGCCCATATCTTGTATGACCTCGACGATGGTGCGTCAACCCTGGAAGAGTCGCTGGAAATGGCGCGTATTGCTGTAGCCGACGGTATTCATACGATTGCAGCGACACCCCATAGCCCGGCCTCGATTGCCAGCCGCCATTACAGCCCTGCTTTGATTGTTCAACGCCTCGATCAACTGCGTGCTGCCCTACAGAGCGCAGGTATTGAGTTACATGTGGTTCAGGGTACGGAGATTGCTTATGATGGAGGTATTGTCGAGCAACTACGACGGGGAGATTTACTTACATATGGCTCAAGTCGCGCTGTTCTCCTAGAGTTGTCTTCAAACAGAATACCACCAACACTGGAGAATGCACTTTTTAACTTACAGGTTGCAGGATATCGGATTGTCTTGGCTCATCCTGAGCGTATTGTCGAAGTCCAACAAGATCCAAATCTTTTAATTCCGCTCATTGAACGAGGCGTGTGTATGCAAATTACGGCATCTACGCTTATTGGCGAACAAGGTCGTCATCTTCAACACGTTTGTGAAACACTCCTCTCTCATGCTATGGTACATATCATCGCCAGTGATACCCATAGTACATCGTCACGACCTCCGAAACTTACTGCAGCGCGTGAGTATGCGGCGACGCTAATTGGGCCAGCGCAGGCCGAGACGTTTGTAACAAGTATTCCAATGGCTTTGCTAGAGAATCAGCCGCTCCGATTGCCGCAACCGAAAAGAGTGAAGTGATACAAACCCTGATCAGCATCTGAGCGAACTATATTGCCAGCGTAACGTGAAGTACCCCACCACAGCTTGAGATTTGCGTATACATCATGGATAGTCCGACATCGGCACACGCGGCGATTGCTTCGTCGGCAGCCCAGTAATACTCGCTTTCATCCCACTGATTATGCCATTGTTGATGTGCTTGTTCACGTGCTACTGCATTTGGGAATGCAATATCGCCAATGATGATTGCTCCACCTTTTTTGAGATGTTGTGATGCAAATCGTTGAAGTAATTGTATTTTGGTGGGAAGACTAAATTCATGCCACACGTATGCCGAAACAATGTAATCGAATGTTTGTTGTATGGCTGGCGGCCATTCCCCTAAAAGATCTACCTGTAGGAATTGGGCCTGAGGTACTTTCGCTTGTGCCTGTTCCAACATTTCGGTAGAAAAGTCAATGCCCACAACACGACAACCATGTTTCACAAAAGAGGCAGCTACATTCCCTGTGCCTGTGCCAACATCAAGAATATGCATGGTAGGGTTGGGATTGGCAGATTGGATGATATGGGTTAAGACATTATCGTACCCATCAAATGGAAATGTAATCGCATCTTGCACTGCCCGATCATAGTGTTTGGCCCACTCATCAAACAATTCTTGACGCTCAAGATTATTCATAATATGTCCTATCGATTTTGTGGAATGTCGTTATAGTTTAGCGGGTTTTACTGAGATTACCTCGACGCGCCTGTCGATACACACGTCCGACAGTATCCCACACTACATCTGGCCGTTCTGATGCCATGGATGATACATGTTTGTAGCCATCATAGCCTTTTACCACAACGTTATCAATTCCATTTGCTGCGATGATTTCAATAGCTGTCGCGATCTCTTTTTCTCGCCCGGCTGGTATACCAAAGCCTTGTACCCAGATAAGTGATTGTTTGCCGAGGAAACGACACAACTCGACGACTCGTGCAGTCTTCTGTCCGACACATTCTTCAGGTGTCATATTGGTGTTCAACCACGCAGGATACGTCCCAAAGATATGTATACCTGGTAATGACGCAGCGGCACGCCACGGGACATCACCACGATGTTCTTCAAATGGAAGCAAACACAATGCGTTCGTCGCACCCTGTGATGCAGCATAACCTGTCAGTTCTGCGAGAAACTCAAGCATCTGCTCTTGACGAAACAGGCGCACACTTGAGTCATAGACCGTTGGTATCTCTTCACCAAAGCGTTGGCGGTACAAGTACTGACACGCAGCGCATCGACAGGCCCATGCATTGTTCGGCCCATGATACCAGGAGAATTGTCGTGGGGTAGCAAACCTGGGAACGTTCCAAAGTAGCACGTTTGCACCGGTTTCTAATGCTGCATCGACCCATATACGCATAAAGTTACGAAAGTCTGGCCAGTTGGGACAGATGGCCGGTACTTTGGCACCAGTTGAAAAAACTTGTTGATGGTTGGGAAAACGTGCAGCATAGAGCGAAAATGCCTCTCCACTAAATACTCCCCCCACACCAAACGGCTCAACCCAGGCCTGCATTCCTGCGGCTTGTGTGGCTTGCACGATATCGCGCATAGTTGCACCATAGAGTTGTAGATCTTCTTCACTCAGTGAGTGAACAACAAATGTGCAACCATGAGTGCTCATGTCTTCCAGATCAGTTGTCAGGTGAGTCAGTATACGATTCCCAAAATATGAGATACCTGTTTCCACGTATGCTCCCAACAAAGATGTGTGTTATTTACCCACATTCATCGGCGCATTATACGTGATTTGTCTGTCGAATAACAGGTTTGTTGGTCACAATTAGATAAGATTTTCGTCATCTACAGCAGCCCCTTCGTAATTCGCGCAGATGTGCTATAATCTGAAAATAAGAGAGCTTTGAAGGAAACTTGTTTGCGATACTCGATACGGGAAGGCAGTTCATGGCTAAACGTTCTACCAGCCGCAAAACAACGACGACGCGTACACGCAAACCACAAACGCGTACACGTCAGAAACAACCAGCCATTGAACCACTGTTGCGACCAGAACATCAACGTGAACTTTTTGCCATTGCACTCATTACTATCGCTATTGTTACTATTGTATTTTATTTTACTGGAGCAGCAGGAGCTATTGGTCAACGCTGGGTATTGTTGACTCAGCAACTTCTTGGATGGGGGTCGTTACTAGTCCCATTGTCATTGGGTTTGCTGGGGGTTGCGATTCTCTGGCAAGAACAGCGTGAAGACATTCGCATGACCAGTGCAACGATCATAGGAACGGGTTTTGTACTGATGTCATTGATGGTTTTACTAGAGTATGCCCTTGAACCTGTGCGTGAATCGATCAACGATAAGGTAGGCGAGGGTGGGGGCATGATTGGCTTTACATTGCTCAATGTCTCAGCCGGTGCCATTGGTCGTCCTGCTTCATTTGTAGTATTTCTCGCATTGGGCCTGGCCGGTATTCTTTTGACATTCAACATCACGCTCCGTGAATTATTTACAGGTATGCGGGACAGCTTTGCGCGCTTTTGGGTTACAGTGTGGAGTACAGCACCACAGCGTAGCATACGAGAACATCCATCACTAGCACCTCAATCAGCCCAATCAGCCGCAGAGCCTCCGATGCCTACATATGTCCCGCCACCGGGCGGGGCCGACGATATTGAACTGACTCCTATTGCTGAACGACCAACCCGTGCAAGTTTGTTCAAACGCCCTGAGAAGGTCGAACAGGACAGTGATACACCTGCTGAGAATAAAAAGGGTAAGACGCGCCGAGAACGCAAAGCGGCAAAATCACAGTCAGAAGAGGTGCTTAATGAGTTGTTGAGTGCGCCCGTTGCTACCCCGGCAGAATCCATAGCAAACGAGGTACCTCCTGAGACGGTGCAACAGCCTCTTGAGGGCTTTGAGGTTGCTGCGGTGCATCGTGCATGGCCACTTCCTGCTATCGACATGTTTGATACGTATGTCGAAGGTGTCATTAGCGATGAGGAAAGGCGACACAAAGCTCGTTTGATCGAAGAGACGTTAGAGAGTTTTAAAGTTGAGGTGAGTGTAACAGGTGTCAACACTGGTCCGGCTGTCACACAGTTTGAAGTACAACCAGCTGTAGGTGTCAAGGTTAGCAAAATTACAACGCTTGAAAAAGATCTGGCGTTGGCGTTAGCCGCTCCTTCGATTCGCATTGAAGCACCGATCCCCGGTAAATCAGTGATCGGTCTTGAAATCCCCAACTCAGCTATTTCTGTTGTGAGTATGCGTGAAGTGGTGGAAAGTGATGAGTTCGAGAAATCCAAGACCAAGCTCAAATTCCCCCTCGGAAAAGATGTATCGGGTCAGGCCGTGATCGCTGGTATGGAACGTATGCCTCACTTGCTGGTTGCTGGAAGTACGGGCAGTGGTAAGTCTGTAGCAGTCAATGTCTTTATCTGTGCTTTACTCCTGCGCCACACCCCCGATGAACTCAAATTTATTATGGTCGATCCCAAAATGGTCGAGCTGATCGTCTACAACCAGATCCCGCATCTGCTTTCGCCAGTGGTCACAGAATTAGAGCGTGTTGTGCCAACGCTGCGCTGGGCAACGGCTGAGATGGAGCGTCGGTATAAAGTCTTTGCGAAGTATGGTTTTCGGAATATCGACAGTTACAAACAAGCATCACGGCAGCGAGCAGACCTTGAGCCAATGCCGTACATTGTGATTATCATCGATGAGTTGGCCGATCTGATGATGATGGCCCCAGATGAAGTTGAGACTTTGCTCTGTCGTCTGGCGCAGATGGCCCGTGCGACAGGAATTCACCTAATCATTGCGACGCAACGCCCCTCTGTTGATGTTGTGACGGGGTTGATCAAAGCAAACTTCCCTTCTCGGATCGCCTTTGCCGTCACATCACAGATCGACTCGCGTGTTATTCTTGATATGAATGGTGCCGAACAATTGCTTGGGCGTGGTGATATGCTCTATCTTGCAACCGATGCTGCAAAACCTGTTCGTATTCAAGGAACATATGCCTCAGATGAGGAGGTTGAACGGGTCGTATCATTCTGGCGTACTGCCCAACCACCTGAGACCCCAAGTGCTGACGGAAAAAATGGCAAGCAACATGCCACACCATCACCGCCGACTGTCAAAGGTCCTGGCGAATTTCTTCAATCAGAAGAACAGGATACGCTCCTTCCTGAAGCGATCAAGTTAGTCAAGCAACACCAGCGTGCCTCGGCGTCGCTGCTCCAACGCCGTTTGCGAATTGGGTACAGCAAGGCGGCACAACTTATCGATCTGCTTGAGCAGCAGGGTGTGGTTGGCCCAGCCGAGAGTGGACGTTCACGCGAAGTACTCCTCAATGACACTGATGAGTCATGATGCGTTGATTCTCTAATGATGTGGTATGTTAATCGTATGACTCCTCAATGCCGTTTTATCATACTTTTTTCTTCCGTTTCCTGACCTAAGTTGCACAACTTATTGATCCATGATATAGATTCGCAATGTTCGAATCTTTTTGTAGATATGAAAGGTTGCTCCATGACCGTCCTCTCCATACCACCGATCTTTGATGGCCATAATGACACATTGCTTAATCTATACCTTTCTTCCCGTGGTGAGGGGCGTTCATTTTTCGAGCATAGTAGTGTCGGGCATATTGACTTGCCGAGAGCCCGAGAAGGTGGTCTGGGCGGTGGCTTTTTTGCGGTATTTGTACCTAACGAAGGATGGACACGCGACATGGATGGGGCAGAAATTGTGACGACTCCTGAAGGCGAAGATGTGCGAATTGCACCACGGATCGATCTTGCCTATGCCCAAAAGCACTCCATGGCCATGGTTGCAAGTCTGTTCAGAATCGAGGCAGAGTCTGCTGGACAGGTCAAGGTTGTGCGAACAGTTGATGATCTAATGCTCTGTTTACAAAATCGAGCAATGGCTGCTATTTTACACTTCGAAGGCGCAGAAGCGATTGATACCAATCTTGATGCACTTGAGGTGTTTTATCAAGCAGGGCTTCGTTCGCTGGGGCTGGTGTGGAGTCGTCCCAACGCGTTTGCGTGTGGTGTTCCCTTCAAATTTGGCCATCCACCAAATATTGGTCCTGGTCTGAGCGATGCCGGGCGTGCATTGGTACGTTCTTGTAATGAATTAGGCATTATGATCGATCTTTCACATTTGAACGAACAAGGCTTCTGGGATGTAGCTGAATTGAGTACAGCCCCATTGGTTGCCACACACTCAAATGCCTATGCAATAAGCCCTTCCACTCGCAACCTCACCGATGAGCAACTCGCTGCTATTAGGGACTCAGATGGCATGGTTGGCGTGAATTTTCATGTTGGATTTTTGAGTGCTGATGGTAGCCATGATGCTGATGTGCCGCTCAGTGTTGTTGTTGATCACGTGGATTATCTGGTCGAACATCTTGGCGTTGAGCGGGTTGGGTTTGGCTCCGACTTTGATGGTGCTACCATGCCCCAAGAACTAGGAGATGCTACCGGTCTTCCTAAATTATTGGCCATTTTGCGCGAACGAGGGTACGATGATGCCGCCCTACGCAAATTGGCCTATGAAAATTGGGTACGTGTTTTGCAACAAACGTGGCGATCAGTATAGCTAGATTACCTCGATATCTCTCCCATAGGCTTTCTTAAAGAATCCAGCCCGTCGATTAGCATCCCATATTTCGACGGTAGCATCCTCGGCGCGTTGTGTGATAACACGTACCGAATCACCTATCTCAACATCCAGTCGCTGAATAAGCTGGCTCTTACGTCGCTCGAGGTGTTCAGCTAGACGGAGTAGGGCTGCAAGACGCGCAATACGCTCTTGATCATCGTCCGCAAGCACCTCCTGAAACTCTTCTATTTTGACATCACCTTTACGGTGATAGCGCACCAACGTGGCTAGAATGATAGTTTCACGGTGCGTAAAGCCTAAGAGTGATGAATTAAGGACCAGATATGCCCCGTGTTTGTGATGATCGTAGTAGCCAATGGCAACACCAATATCGTGCAGAATAGCGGCATATTCGAGTAATTCTCGTTCCCACTCACCATACTCATGAAGTTCACGAAGTTGATCGAAAAGTGAGAGTGCCAGATCACGTACTTTGGCAACATGGATTGGCTCGTAGTCATACAGACGAGCTAGATTCTGTGCACTGAATTTGCGGATTTCAGGAAAGAGTGGTGGTGTTTCACCTTCCAAAAAGTGCTCGTAAAACAGCCCTTCGCGAATGCCTTGTCCACTGACGGTGATCGAATCAAAATGGCCTTGCTTCATCAGTTGGAGCAAGATAACAGCCCCAGACAAGATGATGTCGGCACGATCACGCCCAAGACCAGCAATCTGCTCACGTTCGCGTAGCGTGAGATCACGTAGTTGATTAATAATTAATTCAAGCCGTTCACGACGCAACACATAGCCATGGACACGTTCGAATGGGTAATTGTGTGCCTTCCGATCCATCTCTGCCAATGTACGAATGGTGCCACCAATTCCTACCAGAATCGTGCCATTGTTACGACCAAGCCAGTCGAGATCCTTAAAAGTTTCTTCGACAGCTTGTTCAAGTGCTTTGAAGTCTTTTTTATTTATCGGGTCTGAATGCACATAGCGATCTGTCGCACGGAGTGCACCGATAGGCTGGCTAAAGGCATGTACAAAACCTCGCCCACGGATCATGGTCACTTGTGTACTTCCACCGCCAATATCAATAAGGAACGCATCACTGAGCGTAAGACCATTGGCTGTCCCAAGATAGCCATAGTAAGCTTCCTCTTCAGCTGATAGCACCCGCATTTCAAGGCCTGCTTCTTTTTTAATTTGAAGGAGAAATTCGCTTTGATTAGATGCTTCCCGAACAGCACTTGTGGCTACCGGAACAATGTGTTTGACACCAGTAGCATCGCAAAAACTCCGAAAGAGTTTCATTGCTTCGATGCCACGTTGCATGGGCGCAGGTTGTAATGCTTTATCTTCACCAATCCCTTCAGCGAGCCGAACCCTTTCACGCACTTCATCAAGGAGGCGAAACGAATGGTGCGGTCGATATCCCATAACAATCAGGCGTGTGGTGTTTGAGCCAAGGTCAATCACGCCGATGCGTTCTTCCATTGGTTAGCGCTCCTGCTCCGTTATTTCAGTAATACGGCGATCCAATCGGGCGGAGATATTACGGTACATATCACCGCGCATTTGTGCAGCACGTAAACGACGCTGCAAACTCACGATCCAGACAATCAGACTGATACCAATAGTAACCCATAACCAGCTACGCATATAGTTCTCCTACAATATGCAAGAATAGTACCGCTGCCATTCTACTCTATCCTGATCGGAGAAACAACTAACAAATATCTTTTCTCGATTACAGTATCGACATCTGCCATTGACCGTGATACTGTTCCGCAATACGTATTGTAGGTGTGGCAGTGAGGATATATCATAAGAAATAGTTGGTCACATCTTTCCTTTTCTGAAGGAAATGCAACAGATATAGGATCAATGATTGCACTATAGGGAGTGTCTACGAAGTCTGGATGTTACCTGTCGCTGATCCTGGTAGACATTTCATACAGGTACTAATGGAACCGGGTGGTTAGAGTAAACTCTGGAAAATGATTTAAGTAATGATAATCAGATGATCCTCACTGTGGAGCCTGAACCAGATTCCTCATCAGCCCCTACCCCCGAACACAATATCGGCAGTGATCCT
>JBCDFA010000232.1:0-12683 GCA_039178835.1 Chloroflexota bacterium | reverse complement strand
CCACTCGTGAAATTGGTGGCGTCCAAGGCAACGATATAGTCGCCAGGGGCAAGATCCTGGAACAGGTAGTGGCCGTCGGCAGTGGTGGTGGTGGTGCTAATGACGGTGGTGCCATCGTTGGCGTAGAGGGTGACGGCTACACCGCCAATCCCACTCTCGCTGCCATCAAGGGTGCCATTATTATCGAGGTCGTGCCAGATACGGTTGCCGAGGCTGAGGGCGGGTACAAAGCCGAAGTCGACGGTCATGTTGCCATGGTCCTCGGCGGTAGTATTGTCTTGGTCGTCGCCCGCGAAGGCGCCACTCTCGGTGGGTTCACCATCGGGAGTAAGGGTGAAGGTACCGCTCTGGTAGGTGCCAGGGGTAGGCTCTGTGGCGATGTTGGAGTCTTCTGCGGTATCATCGTTATCGGCGGTGGTTTGGGTGGTGGATGGGAGATAACCAGCAGGTGGCGTCACCTGGACGCGGTAATTGCCCACTGGCAGATTGTCGAAGAAGTACAGGCCATCCGCAACGGTGGTTTGATTGGTGACCGGATCGCCATTCACATCTGTGGCGGGAATGAAGGTGCCTGTGCCATCGTCAACGAGGAGGGCGACGGTGGCCCCAGGGATGCCATTCTCGCTCGGGTCCTGGGTACCATCGTTATCGATATCGGCCCAGACATAGCTTCCCACGCTCATGGTGGGGATAAAGCCAATGTCATAGGTGTGATTGTTGTGGCCGTGGTCGCCAGTAGTGAGGTCAACACGCATGCTGGTGGCGGATTGTTGGGCGGCATCGTTGTCACGAGCATCACCATTGGTTGTGGCGTCGCTATCGGGGGTAGTGAGGACCATGCCGGCGAGAGGGCCAGTGGGGTCGTAGTCGGTAGCGCGGTTGACGCGGACGACATAGTCGGTATTAGGTTGAAGGGGCAGATTGTAGATGCTATCACCAGTGCTGGTGCCGGCGGGATCGCTGCTAAAGTAGTAGTGCCCATCGGCATCGGTGACGGCGGTGGCACCCGCGATGAGGGTGCCGCTATCGGTGTAGAGGCGCACGGTGACGCCTGCAATGCCCGGTTCGCCGGGGTCCTGGACACCATTGCCATTGTCATCGCGCCAGACCAGGTTGCCGATTTCGATCGGCGCCGGCTCACAGAGGAGTTGCAACTCACCGAGGCCTGCTGCCTTCCCAAAGGTGGAAGGCCCTGTTCCTGCATCTGTCCCAAATATCTCATAGCCTTGTGTGCGCGTTCCATCACTGTTAGCAAACCACACAATACCACCCGAGCGAACATTTTCTGTTGGATCGAAAACCGACGATGCAACTTCACCAGAACCAGGCCATAATGCGAGACCACCTAGTGTGATTTCTTGATGACCGCCGCCATTGATATCTGTGGTTGCTCTGAACATGTCCTGCCAGTAGTACTCGCCCCCTCCAGGCCCTTGATTATTCGTTCCTGATGTACTGTTTCCTCCTGCACAACTTGCATTGTTTTCTAACACGTAGGTTCCGTTATTGTTACAAACACGAAGGATATCGCCACCAACAGCCCCCTCATATTCGGTTGTATCATTTGTATCGGTGCTATAGTTAGAGTTTCCTAATTGATGTCCGGCTCTATCAACCAAACCAATAATCATCGAACCATCGGTGTCAAATTCGATATCTGTCAGCATTGGTTGTGGGTACATAGTTTGACCATAGGGACCATTGCCGGGGGTTGGCATGGGTGGACCGATGTCAGTCCATTGATCAATCCAGGGCAGCCACGCGGCACTGGCGGCGGGACTGCTGCCAGGTCTTGATATATCACCGCGAGGGTAGTTAAGTGGGAAATCATAGACATTGGTAAAAGCCCCATCTGCCCCCGTGGGATCATGCGACATAATGTGTGCGCGGAGATCCGCTGAAGTACCACCATTTTCGCCTGAGCATACCCCACCAATGTAAACCAGTCCATTATGCACAGTGACCGCCCATGGACGCCATTCACCCAAATTACATGTTGGAGATGGAATGGCATGGGCTGTTACATCGGTCAGCGTTGGTGTTCGCGCAGGATTATCAACAAAAATTTCGTAGAGGGTCCGATCATGGAGGTTCATGACCCAGAGAGTTGTTTCATCTTCAGAAATATCAATATTCCCAAGAGCGACTTTGCCGACCGAGTCAAATGTACGTGGGTCATGGGTTGACGATGTGCTTGCGGGACTCAAATCGCCTGGAAGACGTGGATCGGTGCCGGTATCGATACTAAGGTCGTTGTCTAAATCAACAAACGGTGTAATGACCGTGGTTGGGTTGCTCCGGTCTACCACATAAATACCACCTGTTCCTAACGAACCAAGACCAGAGTGGCGTTTCATCATGGCAGCACTAAACAGCAGGTTCGTCGAACGCTGATAAGCTAATCCCCAGGTAGCCCCCACATCGGCGCCATCAGCAAGGTACGTATTTTCACCGCTTGTGCCGCTTGGGTTATAGGGCGACTCAACGAGCCAATCCAGTGATCCAGCAGTCCCACCGCCAGTTGGGTCACCATTCACATAACAAGCCGTTGCAAGTGAAGGGTTATCATGACAGTAGTTAGCTGGGTTGGTGAGTGCAAAGTTGACATTGGACGAATTGCCGTCTGGTACAAACTGGACACTCGTTCCATTTTGGCTACCATATGCCCCTGGCTGGAGGTAACCAGGCCAGTCCATGAACTCGACGCGGTAGGGTCCTGTACCTGTGGCATTCAGCGTATAGGTACCATCCGCCGTCGAGGTGGTGGTGCCCTGAGTGGCCCCAGCAGCATCATAGGCGGTAACCGTAATACCCTGTATTCCTGGCTCACCACTATCACGGGCGCCGTCTGCATCGTAGTCGTGGAAGACAGTACCATTAATTGTTCCAGCAGCAAATGCCGATGGTAAAAACTGGATCATCATACTACTTCCTATTATTGTGGAGGCAAGTATGATGACAAGAAAGACCCGAGAAAGCGTGGTTGGACGTCGCATAGAATTCTCCATAGTGCTGTTCGATTGGCAAAAGGCAGGCAAAACAGTAAAGATATCGACAAGATATGTAAAAATGTATACGAGTACATCAGTTCACAAAAAGTAAGGTGGTCTGTTGACCACCGCTTTTGTACTTACTCATCGTAATACGATTTATCTTCGTAGTTGTAAACATGTTGGCGTCAGGAATATTGCGGTTTGGGCAGAACGAAAAATGTAGATTACACCAAGTACTGTGTAGAAAAGCACTTTGCAGTATTGAGGAGAATGTTGATAAAGGGGATGACAAATGGCGCTCAATGGAACGCCGTTACAAAAGGATGTAGATTAGCTTTCGCGATATAGTTTCAATGCCTCGGAAATGCGTGTAAGGCTTGCTTCATTGTTAGGGCGGAAATCGATCATAACGTGGTCGGTTCCAATCGTATCAAGCTGGCGGAGGCGCTCTGCAACAGCTTCAACTGATTGATAGTGGCTTTCTGCCATGTGTGATGGTACTGGCCCAAGATCATCGAATGCGACCCACATGGGCATGGAGATTTTGAGCTCTGTTGTATGGCCTGCATCGTTGCGTGCTGCTTCGATCATCGCACGTCGTTGTGTGGCTTCCTCGTCTGGATAACCAGTATTGATTTCATCGGCATATTGGGCGGCAATACGCACCATACGTGGTCCAAACGCACCAATAAGGATCGGTGGCCCATCAGGGCTAGGGCCACGAGGAGTGTTCACACAATCTGGGGCATGTTCGTAGGTGCCAGTGAAATCAACTTTCCCTTCGCGTACCAGTGGCGCAATAATCTTGATTGCCTCTTCAAATCGAGCTACCCGATGATCGAAAGGCAGCCCAAAAGCATTGAATTCTGCTTCATTCCAGCCTGCTCCCAGCCCTAGAACAAAGCGACCATTGCTGACTTCGTCAAGTGCTGTAGCGATTTTCGCCGTCAGAGCCGGGTTGCGAAACGCAGTACACGCCACCAACGTTCCCAGCGTAATACGTTCTGTTGCCTCGGCAAGGGCTGCCACAAAGGTAAAGCATTCCCACTGGCCAGCAGTGGATTCGTCGGATCGGAAGAGAAGATGATCATACAGCCAGAGTGAGTCAAAGCCGGCTTGCTCGGCTTGTAATGCCAGGTCGCGCACAGTACGATATGGTACGCCAGCCTGTTCATCGCCATCAATCGAGAGCACAACACCAATATGCATAATTGTTTCCTTTTGATACATATATCCAGGGGCCAGCAAAAGATCTTCTATAATGAAACATGTGGTACGTCATTATTGCTCACAACGGAGACCCAGATGTCTATGATGTTACGCTGGCTGTATGGTAAATCAGGTTTTGTAGCAGCGAATGTGTTGGTCATGATTATCCTGCATGGAAACTCACGGCAGTTCTGGCCCAAAATTCCGCTCCTCAGCCTGCGCGACGAAAGTGTGTTTGAGCACTGCCGTTTGTTGTTCAACACGCTTCTGGTCGTAACACTTGGGCAGATTGTACTGCGCCGACTGTCGGCATCGCGCAGATTGCCCCGCGTATGTACACTCATTGCATTGCCGCTCGCGTTGCCCTTGTTGATCGCTTTTGGCCAGCGGGTGCTCCGGCTACAGGGCCGCGCTGGCGAAACATATAATCTAGCACTGGTGCCTCTTTTGCCGATTGGGGCTGCAGCACTCGAGGATGGCCTGGTTGCGCTGGCAGAAAAACAAAAACATTAGAGCATCCGTACCAGCGTATAAACTGCTTCTGTCACTGATCGTTGAGCAACGCCTGTACGATGGCCTCCCACTCTCCTTCTAATGAAAGCTCAGACATTGGTTTGGCAGCACGATGATACCAGTAGCTTGCATTGGGAATATCACCCTCTTTGCGATGCAGATAGGCATGGACCCAGGCACCGATCTGGTCGTCTTGCTGTTGTGCATATTCGTGTGCTTTATCCCAATTATCCTTTGCATCATACCAGAGCGCCTGTAGCGCAAGGTTCAGTTCGTTAGGTGGAGTGATATTATCCAGCGATCCCTTGAATGCCTCGAAAGTTATCGACATGGTAGTTCCCCGTATTGTTTGTTTGGTTGCGTGTGGCTATTGTACCTCAGATGTCTGTATCTGATATCCGACTTTTTCAGGTAGACGACGGTCATGCAAATCGATATACTTGCTACAGATGCACAAATCACACCATAAGGTAACAAGCCATGTCACGTATTCGACTTGCATATCCAAAGATTCCGGGGAGTAAGGATGCACCTGCTGGGCATTGTATTGCATTTGAGAAATATGATGGAACGAACCTGCACTGGGTCTGGGATCGTGAGCTTGGCTGGTATGCTTTTGGCACCCGCCGCAATCGCTTCGATCTTGATGAGTTGGGTATTGCGGCCTTCAATAACGATCACCCAGGGTATGAAGATGCTCCAGGGTTGTTTCAACAGACGTTTGCTACTGAACTTGAGCACATCTTTCTGGAGAATCCCGCGTATGCTGCGCCTGAGATAACGGTATTTACTGAGTTTGTTGGCACAGATTCCTTCGCTGGACTCCATAAAGCGGATGATCCCAAACAGCTTGTGCTTTTCGATGTGGAGATCGAAACAGGTATGATTGGCCCTGCGCAGTTTGTGGCTGACTTTGGCCACCTCAATAGTGCACGGGTTGTGTATCGGGGCAAGCTGACTGGCCAGTTTATACACGATGTGCGTGAAGGTAAGTATGATGTAGGCGAGGGGGTGATCTGCAAAGGCGGGACTGGTGGCGCTGATCTCTGGATGATCAAGATTAAGACGAATGCGTATATGGAACAACTCAAGCAGGCGTTTCAGGATCGATGGGAAGATTACTGGGAGTAGCAGTCTTCTGGTTAAAGCGTATGTGCATACCTTCATTTCTGGCAATAGTCTAACCTCGTATGTAGCTGCGGTTTGTAACCGCTGTGTTGTTCTTGAGAGATGTCGGCGGCTGCAAACCACTCCGTCGCGGTGTCCTCACGGGACAGCAGGGTCGTGGTGCATATGCAAAGTGTTGTTCAGGTCTGCGTTCATTCCATCAAATGTAGTAGCGGTACTCAAGGAGTTGGTTATGATTCCTCGCGGTGTCCCTGATATTGGCTGGTCTGATCTCTTCTATGGTCTGTTTGGATGTATACGTCCAGGCAATCCGGTAAAGTTACAAAAACGGATCGAGCAAAGTTGGTCGTCGGATGGCCATAATTTGGCATGTTTGTCGGTGCGGAGTGGGTTTGATCTCTTTCTGCAAGCGGTTGATCTGCCTCGCGGGAGCGAAGTCATCGTATCGGCAATCACGATTTCGCCAATGATCCAGATTTTGGAACATCATGGTCTGGTTCCTGTTCCGGTCGATGTAGATATTGATACGCTTTCAATTGATCCAACTGAGTTGGAGTTGCTTATTGGGCCGCGTACACGCGCTATTCTGGTCGCACATCTCTTTGGGAGTCGTATGGATTTGGAGCCAATTGCTGCGATTGCACAACGACATGGGCTGCTGCTGATCGAGGATTGTGCTCAGGCCTACGCCGGATCTGAGTATCTGGGTCATCCAGCAAGCGATGTGGTGATGTTTAGCTTTGGGCTGATTAAAACTCAAACAGCGCTTGGCGGTGCAGTACTCCACTTTCGTGATTCAACAGTATTGGCACGGGTTCGCCAACTCCAGGCCACCTACCCACGTCAGCCCAAATCCCCTTTTTGGCACCGTGTCGTCCTGTTTATGTTGCTGCGTTTGCTCGCCCAGCCACTGGTGTTACGGGGTTTTGTACACGTTTGTCGCTGGCGTGGCATTAATTATGATAATCTTCTCTCACAAAATCTTCGTAGTTTTTCGGGTGGAAATCTCATTGAACGTATTCGGCACCAACCCTGTGTCCCACTGTTACGGTTACTCGAACGCCGATTACGAGACAAACAAGCCCCAGGTGTTCGACCGCGGATGGCACTGGTTCAGCGTTTGACACCGTATCTTTTAACACATTATCGACCGGGCCTGCAAGCACAAAATCATACTCATTGGGTTATTCCTATGCTTACATCACAGCCTGAAGAGGTTGTACGGAGGTTGCAACAAGAAGGCTTTGATGCCACGCGTAGTGCTTCGTCCCTGACAGTCGTAAGTCCTCCAGTGGGGCTGTTTACCGCGATACCACATCAGGCAGCCGATCTGATGGCGCAAGTCGTGTATGTGCCAGTGTATCCAGCGATGACTGATGTTGATATGCAACGACTTGTGCAGGTAATTGACGATGTGGAGAGGCAATATGATTTAATTGGCTCAATGTAGCATCCCCTCCCGAACCCAAAAGCGTATCTTGTACAGATATCAAACGAATCATTTTTGGAGGAAATAGATGCACGATAAACGTGTCATGGTGACAGGTGCCACGGCAGGTATTGGTAAGTATACGGCGTTGGCAGTTGCACGTATGGGAGCACATGTCGTTCTGGTTGGTCGTAGTGAAACGAAGTGCCGTGAAGTTACGAGTATGATCCAGAACGAAACAGGTAATCACAATGTCGAGTATATGCTGGCAGACTTATCTTCTATTGAGGAGACCAAGTCGGTTGCTGAGCAGTATAAGGCCAAATATGATCGATTGCATGTTCTTGTGAACAACGTCGGTGCAATTTTCCTGTCACGTGGCGAAACAGTTGATGGAATCGAAAACACTTTTGCACTTAATCATCTGGTCGGGTATTTTTTGTTGACCAATCTGTTGTTAGATGTGATCAAGGCCAGTGCTCCGGCACGAATAGTAAATGTCTCATCGGCAGCACATATGCAGGGTTCGATCAATTTCGATGACCTTGAAGCAACGAGCAAGTATGGTGCAATGGGTGCATATGCGAATTCTAAACTGGCAAATGTCCTGTTTACGTATGAGCTTGCACGTCGTTTAGAAGGCACCGGAGTGACAACGAATGCATTGCATCCAGGTGTGGTCGCAAGCAACTTTGGAGTAACCAACAACAATAACATCTTTACAAAAGTTTTCCGACGTGTGTTTAATCTGATTTCAATCAGTGAGGAAAAAGGGGCTGAGACGAGTATTTACCTTGCAACATCACCAGAAGTCGAGGGTGTGACGGCAAAATACTTTTCGGACAAACAGGCGGTACCTTCTTCGGAAGCAAGTTATCGAGAGGCTAATCAGCAGCGTCTCTGGTCGGTTAGTGAGGAGATGTTAGGAATTGCAGTGGGCATGCCCTCGTAATATAGCTATTCTTCCGTTTTAGTGTGGTTGTTCATTGCAAGTGCAGATTGCAGATCACTCGCTGTACGCATGTCATTCAGTGGTAATCCCAGCCCAATAATGGCCTGTGCAACTTCGGGGCGAATACCGACGACCGTTACTTTCGCACCAAGGAGTTGCGCTGCCCGGATCATGCGAATTAAACTTTGTGCGATATATGAGTCGATAAAGGGCACACCAGTGATGTCAAGAATAAGGACCCGAGCACGGGTCTGTTCGATGGCCTTAAGAGTCTTGGCTTGGCCATCTTCCATTCTTTTGTCATCAAGATCGCCAATTAATGGTACAACCAACATAGAATCGTTGACCGGCAGGATTGGAATACTGAGATTCCGTGTGACGGTACGTTGCTGCTCAATTTCTTGTAACAGGTGAGCTTGTTCTGCTGCCTGTTGTTCAACAGATCGCAGCGCGGCTTGCAGTTCAGCAGTGCTAATTGCGACTTGTTGTTCCAGGCCTTTTTGTGCCTCCTGAAGCGACTCGTTAGTTGCTTGGGCCTGAGCAACTGATTCTACCGTCCGCTGGTAAAATTGCCACAATAAGAGCAAAATCAATGCAAGCACCGCACCAACCGAGACCAACAATACAAAGTTATATATATATACGCCCGGTGGCTCTTGCGATGGCTGTATGGCGAAGGGAGGTTCATAGAGTGCAGATACCAGAACCCCCAGAGTAATAAACCAGACAAATATGCTTAAGGAGCGTACATCTCGTGTCTGTAGATACGGTATCGAGAAGGCTATTACCAATAATGGTATTAAGATCAGTGAGGGGAGTGAGTTTGGAACTATGAGGGCAAAAAAGATCGTTGAGAGAAGCAGCGCTACATTCACAAGGATAATCGATGGGCGTATGCGATTCTGCGCCAGTAGGAACCAAGCAACGACAAAACATCCTGTTTGGGCAAACTGTACGGAGAAGCTAGTCCATGCGAGCAGTGGAACAGGTGAGATAAGCAAGAGTGCACTGCCTTGGGCCAGGCTAACTATCGCTGCGGCAGCAATGAGCCATTGTAGAACTTGTCGAAGGCGTTTCCGCTGTATTTCTACATCGCTGTATGGAATGATTGTCGCCATTGTTGCTGCCTCGTAAACATATATACAGATTGACCCATTTGCCGATAAAACAGAACTATGGGTGATGAATTGTTGTACATACTCATAAACTACAGGTGAAGACGCTTAGTATACCATAATTCTCTTCAGAAATACCCTCTAATGGTACGATGGTTGTACCAAATTTTGAGTGATACCTCTAAATTGCAACTACATTTATGGTAATGGAAGTGCAGAGTTTATCATAACGCGCTGTTTTGTCTGCTCTCGTATATCCGATAAAACCTCTTGTACCATATAATGGAGTGCTGGTTGTTCTGTCATTTCCTTTGTACTTGCAACATGAGTGTGTAAAGTGTTTAAGATTTGTTTAGCGTTGTCACGATACTGTTGTTCGGTAGCAGGATGATAGGCAATATACTGTGCAAGGCGTCCAGCCTGGTCTTTCCTTCCTTCAGCCATCAAGCACCGCGTAACTCCATCAAGCACGTCGAGAATAGTCGGCTGAATGTTGATAGTGGCGGCAATACGTAGCCCCTCTTGCAGGTGTGTCCACGCCGTTGCCTGATCGCCGAGTTGATGTGTCGCGACTCCTAGCAGTTTCAATGTAAGTGCTATCGTTCGCTGGTCGTCGAGTTCGTGGGCGATCTGGAGTGCTTCCTGACCGTGAGTCTGGGCGTTAGCGTGTTGTCCCTCCTTCAGATCCATCTCACCCAGGCAATACAATGCATTCAGCTGGACCAGTTGATTTTTAGTGTTGTCACTAATGGGCAGGCATGTTTCGAGTACCACACGTGCCTGAGCGAAATCGCCGCGCACATGGTGAATCGCTGCAATATTGTTGAGGTATAAGCCCTCGCCCCATGCATCGCCAATTTCCCGGCAAATGTCGAGACCTTGATTGAGCATCTGGAGGGCCCGATCATAGTCGCCGGTTCGCCCATAGACACTCCCGAGATTTGCCAGAGGTTTGACCTGCTCCGCACGGCTATGCGCCTTTTGATACAGTGCTAAACACTCCTGCAATATCGTTTCGGCGGTCGTTAAATCCCCGAGGTGGAGTTGGGTGATACCCAGAATGTTGAGATTAAACGCGATTTCTGTATCCATATCCGAGGAACGTAATAGTGCGAGTCCTTGTGTGGCGTAGGTCTGGGCTTCACGTAGTTGCCCAATGCGGATCAGGAGTGCAGCTAGATGAGTCGTGAGTTTGCCCCAGGTCATTTGTTCTGCTGAAAGATGTTGCTCAAGCGATGGTCGCAGTGCCTCAACGGTATCTATAAACACATGATAGCCTTCCTGAAACCATCCTTTTGCTTCGTAGAATCGATGGAGCGGAGCGGCACTCTGGTGTAATTGCTTGAAGTGCTGCTGTTCAACATGCCACTGCCATGCCATGCGACAGTTGCCCATATCTGGTTCGATAGTATGAGGTGATCGTGTCTGGTGTGATTGGAGCAGTGCTGTGTAAAAATCAGCATGAGATGCATAGATTGCCTGTTCTTCTTCGGGAATCAAGGCCAGGATGTCTATCGCGTACTGGCGCAGAACTGGGTGGATGATATAGCGTTGTGCTTCTTCACTTGTTCCTTGCTCACTCAGCAGCGCTTTACCGATCAGTGCTTCAAATGTGGCTTTCGTTGATCCTGTAATCGTGAGTGCGGCTTGCTTAGTAAACCCACCCTGAAAAACAGCTAGCTGTTTGAAGAGCGCTTGTTCGGCTGGTTTGAGTAGGTACCAAGAATGTTCAAATACGGCACGCAAACTACGATGCCGCTCAGGGACGTTGCGCCAGGTGGATGCGAGTGTATCCATGTTTTGTCTAATCGCGTTATAGATGGTCATACACGAGTTGGTGTTCACCAATGCTGCGGCCAACTCGATCCCCAGCGGCAGACCTGCGAGGAGACGGCATACATCTGCAATACCTGGCAGTTCTTCTTTCGCCTTAAAGTGGCGATTAACGCGTTGGGCTGATCGTGTAAAAAGTTGAACTGTTTCAAATGAAGTAAGTTTTTCTGGATGCGTGGTGTTAGATGGGGGAAAAGGTAATCCATCGAGCGCAAAAATCACCTCCTCACGCAATTGAAGTGGTTCGCGTGAAGTCACTAGCAGCGTTATCTCAGGCGCCCGTTGCAGTAGCTCCACAATAAGGTCGATCTCATCGATCAGGTGCTCGAAGTTGTCAAGGATGAGGAGGGTTTCTTGTTGGCTTAGGTGATGGAGTAGCTGTTCCTGAGGGGTTTGCCTCTCGGCGAAACGAATACCAAAGGTACGACCGATGGCCGTGATAAGCAGATCAGGATTGTGGATACCTTCAAGGGACACATACCGCACACCATTGAGCACATGTGCCATATGGGTGCGACCTGCTTCACTTGCCAGTCGTGTCTTGCCAACACCGCCGATGCCAGTAATGGTGATAAGACGGTTGGTAGGGTCACGCAACAGTAGCGCTAGTTCGGCCAGTTCACGTTGTCGCCCAATAAAGTCGGTTGGTGCAACAGGTACATTATGACGAGGTTGACTCCGTGCGACTTTGATGCGTTGGTAGAGCGCGGTTGTTTCCTCTGTCGGTGTCACACCTAGCTCGGTGGTAAGCAACTGAGCACATGTTTCGTACTGAGCTAATGCCGCATTCCATTGACCTGTACGCGCCAATAAGAGCATCATGTGTTGTTGCACATCCTCACGGAGTGGATCGCTCTCCAGTGTGCTTGAGACATAGCGCAATGCGTTGTGGTACTCGCCAATTTGTGTGTAGTGTTGCGTAAGGGTGTTGAGGATCGTGATGTATTGTTGTTGGTGTTGCTCACGTATGGTCAGCAGCCAGCTCTCAAATTCGGGACAATCATCGAGATACAAGCCCTCCATCACCTCGCCTTGGTGGAGTTCGGCTGCTTCGCTCAGAGGCAGCCAATCTACCAATGAGCGTGTAATCAATTGCTCAAAATGCCACAGATCGACAGTGCACTCCTCGGTTGGTTGAAAAGCGGCACTCGTTTTATCGACGACCAAACAACCTGGGAGTAACGATGTCAGATTTGATAGGGTGCGCCGGAGTTCGCCGCGTGCGCGTTGTTCGTCATCTTCACCCCAAAAGAGATAAGCAAGCCGGGTGCGTGGCACTGGTCGTCTCATTACAATCAGGTATCCAAGCAGAGTGAGTGCTTTTTTAGAACGAAACTTCGAGACGGGTTGGCCATCCTGCTCGACCCGCATAGCTCCCAAAACACGCACATCAAAGGCCATACCAGTACCTTTACCTATCGCTGGAGCGAAGAAAGAGACCTATCGCGAAATCTACATGATAGAACGAAGTGGTGACGGACATTTTACGGACGTTTGCTGTATACACTACT
>JBCDFA010000231.1:0-12686 GCA_039178835.1 Chloroflexota bacterium | reverse complement strand
TAGCCACCAACCGACTCAGCTTCCTGTACTAATTCCCCATCAAAGAAGAGGCGACAGGATACCGTGCCTGATGCTCTGCCATTGAATGCTGTTATAGCGACATGGGACCAGGTCTGCGCTGTAAAATCCATACTCCACGGTGGTATGACTTCGACCTGCTCGGTACCACCAGACTCGTTTTGATACGATAAGTGTGCATTTGATGTGCTCCCACTGACTTCGTAGCGTATCGTGTGCGTTTCTTGATCACACGCGGTGAGAAGCAAAACCAGACTGGCACAAATCAGGATGAAATGTCGATAACGAATGCATGTCATGGTATGTCTCCTTTATTTACTCAAGCGGTGTCGTTGGTCGTGTTTCGGAGCGCTCGGCAGGATATGGTACGGGTTTCTCCCGTCGAAAGATTGCGATGATGGTGGCACCATAGCCAACCAGTCCCGCTACGATAGGAACACCAAACCACCCCACGACAGGTGCCAGCAGCGACACCTCCAACACCAGCACCCCCACGAGTAGCCGATGCAGATCACTCGGGTGATCTGGCCGTAATCGTCCGCCGACTATCTGGGCAATGGCTGTAGCGCCAATGGCCATAAAACTCAAAATAATTGTGAGAATAATCAACGCTAAAAGGCCACCACCATCTCCTGCTGAACCAAGTGCAGCAGCTATCAAACCAAAGAAAGTAAAATTGATCAGACCTACAATGAACGAGCGAATCGGCATCTGTTCCACGCTCAGACGTGTACGGGCCGTGTAACGTGGAAACACGGTTTGACACAACACCGCCAGCGCTACAATGCCTGCTCCCGAAAAGAAGATGATGATCAAGAGTCGGATAAGTTCAGTAAGTGTCATGAAGTAGCCTCCTGCTGTGGGTCGGGTGCATGGTTGAGATTGGCGAGCAGAAAGCGGTTTCCGACCAGCCAGATCATACCGGCGCCTGCGATAGCAAGTATCCACTGGAGCGGTGAAATAAACAGTTCGATGTCAAAGGCTTCTAACATTTGTGGCACTTCAACCGCCATGGCGTTGAGTTCGACAAATTGAGCCGATAGCAATTCCGTGATGTTGATCGATATATCAAAAGACCACTCAGAAGTCAGGCGCATCAGTTGCGAGGAGATATCCTGAGTCAGCATGGGGCCAAATAAGAGCGACAGCACAACAATGAACATAAGTTGGGCAAAGATGAGCCCCCAAACCAAGCGCACTCGCCAGACAGGTGTTGAGGGGGCGATCTGTTCGAGCACCACCTCAGCAATATCGATGGGCAAAGCGACCTGTGGTAATTCATCGAATGCAACGAAAAGATCCCGGAGTGCTGCAAGTTCCTGCTGACAGCTTGTGCATTCAGCGAGATGTGCCTCAACCTGGACCTGCTCATCTGGAGCAAGCTGGCCGTCAAGATACAGGTTAAGTGTTTCAGAGTCGATATGGTTCATGGCTGTTCCTCTAGCCGTTGGCGCAGATGCCGACGTGCGCGAAACAAATGACTTTTGACATCGCTCAATGCTATGTCAAGTGCTTCGGCGATCTCCTCATACGATAGCTCCTGGAAATGCCGCAACTCGATTACAGCACGGTGGTGTGGCGCTAATTCAAGAATGGCGTTGCGTAGGATCGTGTCACGTTCCTGCGCGAGATAGACTGCTTCAGGTTCGTTTGAGCTATCCGGTGGCTCCCACTCTACGGTATCATCTGTAGCAGTACTGTGGCGGGTAAACGGCACCATGGTGACCCGACGACGTTGCAATGCATTGAGCGTAAGGTTGGTGGCAATCCGCTTGATCCACGGGCCAAAAGGTCGCGTGGTATCAAAGGAGTCAAGGGCGTGGTAGCTACGTACAAACGTTTCCTGAGCCAAGTCGAGCGCCTCCTGTTGTTCACCAGTCAGGCGAAAGATGACGTTAAACACATCGGCCTGGTAGCGACGTACCAACTCGCCATAGGCGTCGGGTCGTCCACTGCGTGCGCGTGTAACAAGTTGCTGATCGGTGAGTCGCGCCCACGAGTCCATGTGTTTGGTCCTGACCTGTGGTGTGCAATGGCACACCAGGTTATGTAAGTTCTACTTACACATACAGCGCAGAAATGAAAAAGTTGCAGAAGATTTGACAAGTGTGGTGAAATTGGTGGTGAGGTTGATTGTCACCACCAATAGTGCGGGACGTAAGTACTGTGATTATGATGTAAGTTCGTGCAATGCTGCTACCAGGCGATCAATTTCTTCAACCGTATTGTAGTGAACCAGTCCGATGCGGACCATGCCACCACACTCTTCAACACCAAGCCGCTCGGTGAGATTGAGCGCATAATAATGGCCATCCCAGGTGCAGATGCCGCGTTGACCCAGCGCAGTGGCGAGTTCGCGTGGGGTGTAACCTCCGACACGGATCGAGGCTGTTGGGGTGCGTTGATCAAAACGTTCAGGATCAGCTATGCCGTAGAGGTTCAGACCAGGAATGTTGCGCAATCCGGCCACCAGACGCTCTGATAATGCACGTTCATACTCCTGGATGGTGGTCATTGCAGCACGCAAGGAATCACGTCGCGTGGTAGGAGCCGCTGTTGAATTCCTTCTGCCCAATTCGGCCAGATACTCAATTGCAGCGGTGACTCCGGCGAGTCCTTCGTGGTTTTTGGTGCCGCTCTCCCAGCGGTCGGGGATGTCGTTCGAGGCCGGGCGGACTTTGTAGGGTTGGAGGCGGGTAAGATGTTCGCGTTTGCCATAGAGAACTCCCATGTGGGGAGCAAAGAACTTGTACGGTGAACAAGCAAGGAAGTCACAATTAAGCGATCGCACATCGATGGGGCCATGGGGTGCATAGTGCACGGCATCGACAAAGACCAGCGCACCCACCTGATGAGCCATCTCAACGACACGCGCGACATCGTTGATGGTGCCAACTGCGTTCGAGGCATACCCCACAGCAACCAGACGCGTCCGTTCATTGATCTGTTGCGCGAAGTCGGCCATGTCGAGGGTGCAGTCTTCAACGTCAACATTGACAAAGCGGATGATTGCACCCTGTTCTTCGAGTGCCTGCCATGGCGCAACATTGGCATCGTGGTCCAGGCGTGTCACGACGATCTCATCGCCTGCATGCCACTCACGCCCGATAGATCGGCTCAGCGCAAAGGTGAGCGTGGTCATGTTGGGGCCAAATGCTACCTCGTCCGCATCACAGCCTAGCAGATCGGCCATGGCTTTGTGCGCCGCCTCGATCACCTCGTCGGTGCGGGCACTAGTAACAAAAGCACCATGGGTGTTGGCATTGGAACGAATAAGGTAATCACTCATAGCCTCGATGACCTGATGTGGTACCTGAGTGCCACCTGGTCCGTCAAAGAAGATAAGCGGTTGACCATTGTGCTCCTGAGTCAGCGCTGGGAATTGCATACGCGCCCAGTGTGGGTCAAAAGGGGGCATTGAAAAAACCTCCGTGATGTATTTTTATTTTACTATACCGGTCTGTAAGAGTATCATACTGTGTGTGATGCAACCATGCAACCGTCCGAAACGTATAAAAAGAAACATCTATAACGTTAGGGGGGCTCAATGTCTGTTTTCTCACTTTTTAATGACATAAAACGCATCAATCGTAAAGGACGCCTTGAGGGCGAGAATATTACGACCATTTTCGGTAGCGTCAAGGTTGATTTTACACGGACACCACTTGAGCCTGGCGACCACTATGTGCGCCTGATGTCTGTTTTTGATAAAGTTAAAGTACGTGTTCCTGAGGACGTTGGTGTTGATATCGATGGTTTTACCATCTTTGGTGATGTTGAAGTGGAACATCAGGGAACTGGTGAAGAGGAAAAGGGTGGTTCCAACTATACAACGGACAATTTTGAGACTGCCCGTGTACGCATACACCTCACCGCGCATGCTATTTTTGAGGATATCGAAGTTATTCGCATGCCAATAAACCAATCAACAGCAGTACCAAGACTCGAAACACGCACCGAAGAGCAAGAATTCGATCACGTTGATACCCCGTATGAAGGCGAGACCCGCAGGCTCAGGCGAATGGAATGAAACACAAACAAATAATTAGCTTCATCATACTCTCACTCATTATTGCTACCTGTTTGCCCTTTGTGCTCATTGGGCATGTTCGTGTATCGACAGATACATTTCGCTATGCCAACCCGGATGATGTTCCTGAGGAGCGCGTGGCGATCATCTTTGGGGCCGGAGTCCGTCGCGATGGACGCCCCTCACGAATGCTCGCCGACCGCATCCAGGGTGGTATTGCGTTGTATGAGTCAGGGCGCGTAAACAAACTGCTGATGACAGGTGACAATAGCCGTGTCGAATACAACGAAGTGGTGGCGATGCAGGAGTATGCGATAGAGCAGGGCGTTCCTGAAGAAGATATTGTGCTCGATTATGCGGGGTTCAGTACCTACGAGAGTTGCTATCGTGCGAATGAAATCTTTGGGATCACTCAGGCGGTACTTGTTACACAGGCCTACCATCTTCCACGTGCAGTGTACACCTGTCGCCAGCTTGGCGTAGAGGCAGTGGGGTTAGGCACACCAGATTGGGAAGTCTATCCAGGGGTGATGATTCAATACACTATGCGCGAGTCGATTGCGACACTTAATGCCTTGCTCCAAGTGCACGTTATACGTCCAGAACCAACATTCTTAGGGCAGTTTGAGGGAATATAAGGGCGCTCAAGCGAACGCCCTTGTTCCTGCGACTATTCTCCAGCGTATGTCTCTAGATAGTCCTTGATCGTCATCAAAAACTGATCGGCCAGAGCCCCGTCGGTGATGCGATGGTCAAAGGTAAGGGAGATATAGCACATTGGACGGATCGCAATCGCATCGACACCATCCTGCGTGATAACGACTGCACGCTTCTGAATAGCGCCCACACCAAGAATACCGGATTGTGGCTGATTGATGATCGGTGTCGCAAACAGGCTTCCACTTACACCATGATTGCTGATCGTAAACGTACCACCCTGAGTCTCGTCCGGTTTCAAACGACGTGTACGGGCGCGTTCCGAAAGATCATTCACCGCACGTGAGAGTCCGAGGAGATTTTTCTCATCTGCATCACGCACCACTGGAACAATCAACCCTTCATCAAGCGCAACAGCAATCCCCATGTGAATGCGATGATTCAGCACAATCCCCTCATCAGTGTA
The DNA here is from genome assembly GCA_039178835.1 of Chloroflexota bacterium. Classification (GTDB taxonomy): domain Bacteria; phylum Chloroflexota; class Chloroflexia; order Chloroflexales; family Roseiflexaceae; genus AL-N1. The sequence continues at coordinate 7,515 of JBCDFA010000231.1, read as the reverse complement.
TGTCCCATTTAACACCGACACCGCTTGGAGTGCCGCTACACTTGCCTGCACAAAGTAAGGGGTAAAGGTCAGTTTGACATTCTGGCGCTCAAAATCAGCCTTGTGCCGACTACGATGTGTCACTATTTTGCTTAAATCAACCTCGGCAACCGTAGTCACGTGGGGGGCAATACTTCGCGAACGTACCATATGTTCAGCAATAATACGGCGCATCGGGCTGACGGGTATCAACTCTGCGTCTTCTGGTAGCTCTGCGGTTGTTGGTGTTGGTACTGCTGGCGACACTGGTGGTGGTGCTGCCACTGGTTGTGATGGCTGCGGTGCAGGTGCTGGTGTCGCTACAGGTTCCGGCTGTTTGGCCCGTTGTGCTTGCTGGTCGATAAACTTGAGCACATCTTGTTTGCTCACACGTCCACCTTGCCCCGTCCCGCTGATCTGGCTCACATCCAAATTGTGCTCTGCAACCAGACGAGCGACGACCGGTGAGATAGGGGGTGAACCAGCTGTTGTACTTCGACTAGCTGGTCGCGATGAGGCATTATTTACACCAACTTGTTGAACAGTTGGTGTTTCCTGTACCACCGTCTGTGGTGCATCTGCCGAGTCAAGGATGGCGATCAGTGTCCCAACACTAACAGTCTCACCTTCTGGAACCAGGATTTCGCGTAAGACACCAGCACTTGGCGCCGGTACTTCTGAGTCGACTTTATCGGTCATAACCTCCAGCAGCGCTTCGTATTCATCAACCTTATCGCCAGGTTGCTTGAGCCATTTGCCAATTGTTCCCTCAACAACGCTTTCACCGAGTTGAGGCATTTTTATCTCGGTAGGCATGGATATCCTTTCTGTATCCTCAGTAGGCAGCTAGTTCGCGCATTGCATCTGCAATCTGCTCAACGGAAGGGAGAAAAACTTCTTCAAGTGTTTTAGCATAGGGCATCGCCGGAGCATCTGGTCCACAGACACGTCGAATAGGACCATCAAGATGTTCAAAAGCATGCTCACTAATGATCGCAGAGACCTCGCCGCCCAGACCACCAGTCAGGTTATCCTCATGGACAATGAGCACTTTGCTCGTCTTTGTCACACTGTCCAGAATTGTGTCAACATCAAGTGGTCGGAGCGTACGCAGATCAATAATTTCTGCATCAATGCCCTCTTGCTCCAATTGCTTGGCCGCTTCCATACTGTAATGCATCATCAACCCATAGGCGATCACGGTGAGATCAGATCCAGTTCGCTTCACATCTGCCTTACCAATAGGAATCCGATAATCTTCGTCTGGGATAGGGCCTTTGATAAGCCGATAGCATTTTTTGTGCTCAAGAAATAATATCGGATCGGGATCTTCAATACTCGCTTTTAGTAAGCCTTTCGCATCGTAAGGTGTTGAGGGCGCTACTACTTTTAATCCAGGAATATGACAAAAAATTGCCTCAATACTCTGGGAGTGGTACAGCGCACCGTGGATCCCACCACCATAGGGGGCGCGAATCACCATTGGCACATCCCAATCGCCGTTGGAACGATAGCGGACGCGGGCAGCTTCACTCACAATCTGATTAAATGATGGGTGAATAAAATCAGCAAATTGAATTTCAGCAACAGGACGTGTGTCATTAAAAGCAGCACCAATACACGCCCCGACAATAACACTTTCTGCCAGTGGAGAATCGATAATACGCATTGGTCCATATTTTTCATACAGACCCTCGGTAACGCGGAACACACCTCCCCGTTTGCCTACGTCTTCCCCAAACACAAACACCCGATCATCTGTTGCCATCATCTCGTCCAAGCCCGTGCGGATGGACTCAAGCAAAGTTATTTCAGCCATGGAATATCCTTGTCTGTTGTCTACAAAGTTTGGTTGAACGGCACTAACCTGATTACAGAGAGATGTTACTCAGCATACACATGATCGAGCAGTGTAGCCGGATCTGGCAACGGTGATTGTTCAGCAAAAGTTGTCGCATCATTGACTTCTGCGGTGATACGTTCAGTGATTTCTTTCTCGTTTGTATCATTCAACATACCTTCTGAACGCAAGAATGTCTGAAATCGAGCAATCGGATCATGATCGCGCATTTGCTTAATCTCGTCGGCAGGTCGGTAGGTACGATCATTGTCATCGCTGGAGTGGGGGGTAAGCCGAATACACTTGGCTTCGAGCAAGGTAGAGCCTTCACCTTTGCGCGCAAGTTCGACCGCTTGCTGTGTGGCAGCATAGGTTGCGAGGACATCGGTGCCATCTACTTTAATCCCGCGCATACCATAGGCACTGGCACGATCAGCCACACTCTCAATGGCCATTTGTTGATTCATGGGCACAGAGATGGCATAATCGTTGTTTTCACACTGAAAAATAACTGGGAGCTTATGCACACCAGCAAGATTCAGTGCTTCGTGAAAATCGCCCTGGCTGGTAGTTCCCTCACCAAACGATGTCCATGCAACGGCATCACCACCTTTAATTTTTTCTGCTAAACCAATACCAGCAGCGTGTGGGATCTGTGTACCCACGACGCTGGATTGGGTCACGATTTTCAAATCACGTTTGCCATAATGGGCTGGCATTTGCCGTCCACCGCTATTCGGGTCATTGGCACGCGCCAAACTGGCCAGCATCACCTCACGCGATGTCATCCCTATAGCCAACACCGCTGCCAAGCCACGATAGTATGGAAGCAGGAAATCCTTCCCTTGTTGAAGCGCAAATACTGCACCAACTTGTGCCGCTTCATGGCCTTGACACGAGATCACAAACGGGGTTTTCCCTGCACGATTGAGCAACCACATTCGTTCATCCAGCGCACGTGCAAGACGCATCACTCGATACATTTCAAGCATTGTTGTGGCATCGACACTTTGTGCTGCTGAAACGGCAAGCGGTTGCGAATTTGCGGTTGTTGTCATGAACATCTCCTTTGATTGACTGATGCCGATCAAAATAAAACACCTACGGCAACGAGACCATAGGCGAAGTTACAGACATAATTGCGGCCAGCATCTTTCTACGTTCAGGGTTGTAGAAACTTAACATCGCCATTGATGGTGTCCGCTTTGCTTTTGCAGTGTAACATACTCTGTGTGCTTACGCAATGTATACAAAGATGTCACAAACACACCTAGTTGGTACCATCAAGTGCACCATAATCGAGGGGGTTGACATTCACACCATCTGCCCATATCTGATAGTCAAGATGTGGGCCACTTGATTGACCCGTAGAACCAACATAACCTATTACCTGGCCACGCTGTACCGATTGACCATCCTGAACGGCAAACTCTTGAATGTGAGCATAGCCAGTCCGGTAACGTCCGCTATCGATCCAGATATGATTCCCGGCTGGCCAGGTGGCGCGTGAGACACGGACAACCCCACCGTGGGTCGCGTAGATGGGTGTGTTCCAGGTGCCCGCAGGGTCGGCTGCACCATCACCATCACCATCAATAGCAAGATCCACAGCACCCCATACCGCAGCAGGGGCGTGGCTTCCTACGCCATAGGTCTGTGTCATCACTGTATTGGCCACACCCAACGGATTGCCTGCAGGTGGATTTGGGTCAGTCAGACCACGTCCAGTTTGTGGCACAGCTTCACCGGCGATGGGAACTGGTCCTGCTTCACTGCGAATATCACCGGTCTGGTTTCCAGGCCAACTACTCAATTGGACAGGTGGGGTACGTGTTTGAAAGAGAAGATAAACAACAATACAAAGCGCAATAATGACTGCAATCAGGCGTATGTTGGAATGAAATGGCCAGCCATCATCGATCATTGTGCTACACCAGAACTACGCCACTCATTAACCATATTAGTCACAGCACCAACATACGCTGGCACGTTGTTTTCGATTGATGGTGCGTAAATAGGGATGATTTGCTCGACTGTATGCGCTTGTCGATCACCAATATATTCTTTGGAGATAAGCCGATACCAATCTTCGATGCCTTCTTCCCAACTGTTGTAGTCACGGAAACGGCCAAAGCAGGTCGGATATCCAGCACAAATGATGTTTCCAACGTTGTGTGTGGTGCTCCCATCAGGCTTCATACCAGCCCATCCAGGATTGGTACCAGCACTCGACTCGTGGATGAAAAAAGCCAGTGCATATGCGGGATCAATACCATACTGCCGACCCAGACTCATCCAGATTTCCCCTGTACCATTGGCAGGGGAACTGTATTGAGCCAAGACTGTATCAATAAAACTCGCACTAACTGTTGGCTGGCCAATCACCGAATGTTCACCAGGTGGTGTAACGAGATCTGGAGCGGTTGTTTCCACGAATGTTTCTGGCTCGCTCGTTCCACCAACACCAAAATACCCGCTAAGTGTAGAAGCACTAGAGGGAAAGTTTACCAAAATCAAGAGAATACTAACAACAGCAACCAGCACAAGAAAACCAGGGTGACGTAATACATCAAAAGCAGATGAACGTGAGGCCGCAAAATCACGTTCAATTAGGCGTCGTTCGTGAAATGCACGCATTTCTTCCAGTTCAGCCGATGCCTTCGAGAGAGGGGCAATGATTGGACCAGTACGACCCTGACGCTCGTTGACATGTTCAGGGAGGCGTCGTGATTGTGTACGTCGTCCGTCATACTCGACATCATCAAGGAGGCCACGATGCCGTTCGACCAGACGTGGGGGCTGCCGTAACGGTGGAGATGGCCGTTTGTACATCTCGGTGAGAACTTGTTTATGATCATTGCGCGTTGTTTGACGTGTTCGTCGCTTCTCACTACTCATTGGTCACGTTCCAGTTGTATGCTTGCATGCTCGTCTGATGTTGGTAAACGAAACGCACCGTCACGCTGAAGATACACAATATGCTCTTGACGAACCTCTACCAATAAGTCTTTAAAATTATCACCATCAACATCATGTAAAGAAAGCGTCACTGGTGTCAGGTCTTCGTGTGCCCCAACCAAATATGGTCCTTCAATCACGTTGATCCGCTCCGGATCTCCAGCGGGAAGCTCAAACACCACAACCTGTCGATCAATATTTATGGCGGTAAAATGTGTTGGTGTATGGCTTCCTTCTTCTCCCCCAACGTACCCAGTCAGATGGAAGGTACGGGGTCGTCCGTAGCGTAGATCATCAAGCGCTACTTGTCCCCAATCGAACAACCGCATCATCACCAGTGTACATGCAATCAGCGACAGACCGATTGCTATCGTACATAGTAAAATATACATGATACGGAACGGACTGCTCCCACGCAAACGCTGGGCTGAACGTATTTTCTTGCTCGTGACAGCCATAGTCGGAAGCCCCCTTACCAACGTAACACCAGTCAGATGCATGAGGTATAACACCAGTGAAATAAGCATATGCCTCATACGAACGCGGCAAGGGTATTGTATTAGAACAAATGTTCTTTGTCAAGTAACTACAAAACGTAGTCATACGCTAATCTGTGCTACTTTTTGGCTCCCTATTCTACTATGCCTCTATTATAGCTAAAAGCGATTTCACGTCAATTATTCGACTTCGACTCAGGTGTAGAGGCCATCGAATGCTGGGCATGCGTTTCGTCATTCGTCTGATTTTCTACCCTCATTAACGCATGGGCAGCAAGCGTTGGATGCAATTTCGTGGCAGCGAGCCATGCTTCGATGGCGGCAGTCGGAAGTACCCCCTGCTCAGTAACAATTCCCTCAATTTTCTGGAGCGGTGTTAAGTCAAAATAACGATTATGGACTTCGACTCCAGCAGGAACATCTTCCCAGATTTCACCCGTAGACCACTCACGTTGCTCAGGCATCGGGTAACCTGGGGGCAAAAACTTTTCGCTGCTACACAGCGTGTATAAAGGAATACTCGCAGCCTTGGCCGCCAGCGAGAGCGCGTAAGTCCCTACTTTGTTGACTAAACCAGCACCGCTCATCAGATCGGCACCCACGATAACAAGGTCAGCATGCGAAACAGCCTCCATCGCAGCGGCATCAACGACCAAGGTTACCGGAATACCATGAGCGGCAAGAATCGAGGCTGTTTCGCGACCCTCGCAAGCTGGGCGTGACTCGGCGCAAATAACCGAAAAACGACGCCCTGCACGTTGTGCATGAAGCAAGGCATGCTGGACCGTCGTACTATTTGAGAGAGTCACAAGGGTAATACCATCACTAATTAAAGCTAAAGAACCTTCTGCAACACGTAACGCATGGTGACGCAGTTGGCGCTTAAACTGATCTACCGCCTCAGTGATGGCTTGGCGCAGACCCTGCGGTGTTTCGCGCTGTTCCATCTTCCACATAACGGTGTTGACAAGATTCACCAGCGGTGCCATGGCTGGTTGTGTTTGAATAAGCGCCCAGCCTGTGGCAAACACCTCTTGTCGAAAAGCATCAGGTGAGGCAGCCTCACCCATATTGGCGCGGCGCATAAGAATATCGGCTGCGCGTACCGCAATTTGGGCTGCTCCTGAACGATTATCTGTCGCAATACCGGCTATCGCATGGGCAAACGTTACTTCCACAGCTATAATCTCCTCCTGCTGTTCCCGCGCCGTTACAGGACAACAGGCCAATAGCACGCTACGTACCATCGGCGGTATAGGTGCATCTATCCAAAATCTCTTATGTGTTCACAAGAACTATCAGGAGGTGTGTCTGTGTCATCATCACAAATAGCTATGTCCTGTCATAGTGACATTATGAACGACAAAAGAAGCTTCATGACTTTGAGTGTGCAACTGGATGCTGTGACAGCAATTTGCGTACGAGCAACTCAAGCTGCTCAATAACAAATGGTTTGGCAATATACGGATTGCCAACCTGTGCAATCCGGGCCTGGGTTGCCGCACTCATTGTGTCACCGGTCACAAACACCACTCGTTTGGCCAGATCAGCATCATACTGATGAATTCTCTGATAAAGTTCAAAGCCACTCATACCAGGCATTTTAACATCAGTGAGCACTAAGTCAAAGGTTGATTTTTGTAACATTTGGAGCGCGAGCACTCCACTATTGGCCACTGCTGGCTGATGACCCAATTCCTTCAAGAGTCGTACCAACAAACCACTGACTGGTTCTTCATCGTCCACAACCAAGATATGATGACCCGTAGTCACCTCCAGCAGTTCTTCCGTCTTATATGCTTTGCTGTGTGTTTCTAATGACGTATCCTCCTCAAGAAGCGGAAGTTCAATAGAAACTGTGGTGCCGACCCCTTCCTCACTTTCGGCCCAAATACGGCCACGGTGTTCCTGGATGATACCAAAACAGATCGATAGCCCTAGACCCGTTCCTTGGCCAACCGGTTTGGTCGTGTAGAAGGGATCAAAAATACGATTGAGTTCACTTTCTGCAATACCAATACCTGTGTCAGTCACTGAACAGACAATGGTAACAGGCGCTGTACTCATACTATTCGATGGGTCTTGTTGTCGCATATAACTACGCAACGTAATCGTCCCTGTCTTGTTACGCTCAACAATGGCCTGGTGGGCATTATTCAGCAGGTTAAGAATAACTTGCTGAAGCTGATGCGGATCAGCGAC
>JBCDFA010000230.1:0-12740 GCA_039178835.1 Chloroflexota bacterium | reverse complement strand
GTGAGGGGTCGACAAAATACCCTATAAGTCGCGTAGTAATGTGTCCAAGCTTCGTACAAAAAACCTCCCGATCTAACCCTGCAAGCGTACGCAGGATTTTTTCAGGTGCATCACTGAACAATTGGTTCGCAATAGCACGATTGGATCTGGTCGCAAAGGGTGCTAGACATGAATCCTCAATGGTGTTGGCGGCTAATTCATGTCGGAGATTATGAATCGGCACTATCTGGTCTAATGTTGTAGTGTGTGCAATATATGCATGTATTCCACCAACATGACAAAATGTGATATGAAAGTGCTCGATATGGAGCAAAGTGAGTTCACATCGAGCTAAATACCATCCGACAGCATCAGCACCATAACGGTGTCGGTATTCGTCACGGTCACCATAGTCCAGAAAGAGTTGGTGCAGACCCTGTACTAACTCACAGCAAAAGGTTTGTTCAAGTGTAGCTGTATTAGTGGCAATGCGTGTATTAATGTGCTTGTCAATCAATGCATTCACTGCTTGAGCAATGGAACCATCTTCATAGGATGCAAAGACGCGAACAAGACCAATAACTGAACTGTGGGGGTGAATAATAGATGTAAACATCCTATCCTCATAGTTACAAAACGACATTTCAGGAGATTAACATACTCCTGAAATGCCTATAATCATGTTACGTTAGTGAGTAATAAAATCAGCGTGCTCTAATTTTATGGGAAAAAGCCTGTTACAAAGCTGGTCTTTTGTAAAATATCATCATTATCCAGCACATAACGCAATTCCTCAGTAGTCAGGTAATGATTACCAACCATTCCCGATTTTGTGAAGAAGAGAATCGCGTCGGCTTTCTGAAGTTCAGGAGTCACAGCTTCAATAACACCATATTGAGGCTCATTCAGTAATCGAGCATTGAGCTGATTCGCTTGGATTATAAGGTAGCTTTCAGCCTGTGAACTCCCAATACTCATAAAGACATAGTCTGATCCGGCAGGTTTAACAATCCCAGAAGTGTAGGGACCAAGGGCAATGTTATTACCTAGAGGAAGTGGTTGAATAGTGTCAATATCAAACAATCCACGGGACTGGGTAATGATAGAGCGCCGTTCGGCCTTTGTAATACCTGCATCACGTAGTGCACGAAGTTGTGAGAGTACAGGTCTATGAATTTGTTGCTGACTTTGCCCCCACCACCACCCGATCCCGCCACCAACGCCACCGGCCACACCACCACCGAGCAACGACCACCCAAGGTTGTGGTGCCAGGTGCGCCCCGAGGCCCAGTTGACGGTGATCTGCATCGCGCCATCAGTCAGGCTACCTTCCAGTGCCCCCGCGATGAGCGAGCCGCGAAGCCCACCGCCAAACGCGGCGCTGATTCACGGGCTGGACAACATTATCTGGCCACGCTCACACATAGACCTCTAATGTAAACTGATCAGAGAAGCTCCCGCCGTTTGGCGGAGACCAAAATAACGGATGTCTATATACTACGATGGTGTTTGTTAAAAACGTTCAGCCCAGCGTCGACACACCTGTTCCGCTCGATCTAGAGCTTCGGCTAACGTTTGTGCATATCCTTCGAGAACGTCATTTGGTCCCGCAGTCCGTGCTTCCGCACTCGCCTGAATTTCGTAATAGTCCTCCTTTGCATAGATAAACACAAGTACATCTATCACGTCACCAGCAAACGGAAACGAGTTATGAAATGTATATATCGGTTGTGGGCGCTTCTGTTCATGAACGTCCCATCCCTGAAACCCTGGACGATTGAGGATTTTCATTTTGCCTCTTTATGCACAATTCTATGCTTTGCAACAGGAACACTGACTCACCCACATACCCAGAGATATATGGGTGAGTCAGTATAAACTATCACCCTACAGTATGTGACTGTGTCAAGCAGCGTTAAGGTCGGAACCGTATCGTGTTAATAATACGATCCGGTGGAATTGAACCATCAAAAGAAAATTCGCCTTCAATGGGAGGATATCTTGGCCTTAAACCTCTAGCGTTGAAGAGAGCCGCGACATCAATGATCTCATGAGCATACACACGAACTTCATCGACACGCACATAAGCGTCTAGATCAGCAAGGGTATCCGTCCCTGTACCAAGAGCTGTTCTTATCGCTTCACCAACATCTGAACGAAGTCCAACAATATTGGCATTCCGTGGGAATTTTTTGCCGCCAGCTATACCAACAAATTCTATCACGCGCTCCTCAAATGGTGCATCTGGAGGAAGATCGGAAAGTTGTCCCCTAGTTACACCTCTGGCATACCCTGACAAGAAGCCGTATTGCGAAATTGAATCATCTATATCTGGGGTGACAACGTTTGCCCGATAGAGAGATCCTTCTTGAAACTGTGGTATTGCACGACCGCTTGGATCAACAAAAATACGTGTTGGAGTCATAATAGATGATCGTGATTGCGGACGCACCTGCGGTGTGGGCAACAACTTCCGCAACGAAGTAGCGGTGCCTGCTGGCGTTACTACAAACGGCCCTTGTGGGCCAGTCCTGTTTATCTGCCCCCGCATCCGTGGAACCGGGAGTGATTTGAGGTGGCGTAGTTGGCGCAGTTCACTCAGGAACAGCAGCCCAGCCCAGCGCCATGCCCCTAGATCTTCGCCGGTGACCAGGTCACAGCTGGTGAAAACCTCAATGAACCCTTTAACGTCACCTACAACAGGGACAAAGTCAATCGCCGCCCCACCCCACGGGCGCCCTTCGGCCCATGCTAGGTTGCCTCGTCGTACCTGGTCCCAGCCAACAAACTGGCAGGTGGGATCACGCCACATCCATCCTACACACTCCCCGGTCGGATCCGTATACATTGTCGGGACGCTGTAGGCGTACTGATACGGATGCAATGAGTATGGCTGGGACACTAGGCCCACAAACGGATCTGTGGTGGTAAAGGTGCCATGCTGGGGATGATACCAACGCGCCCGGAGATGCACCAGGCCCTGGTCGTGGAGTTCGCCGGTGAAGCCAAAGGGCGCTGGGCTGCCTTGCTCAGAGTTCCCCCACGGATCGTACTGGAGGGCAGCGGTGGCATTCCCCTCCGCATCGCGGGTCTGTCGCAGACTGCCCAGGATGTCATAACGATAGTCGGTGGTCTCGCCGTCGGTCACCGCGGCGAAGCGTTCCAGGCCGTAGTGATAATCTGTGGTGGTGTCGCCCTCGCGGGTTTGCAGGACCTGGCTCAGACCCTGCCCGACGTCCTGGACATAGATTGTCGGATCACCCGTAGCGGGGGTCGCCGCCATCAGATCGCCATCGCCATTGTAGGCGTAGGTCGTCTCGCCCGCGCCAAGCAGGCGGTCCAGCGCATCATAGCGATAGGTCTGGTCCCCATCGTTGGTCAGCCGCCCGTTCGCGTCGTAGGTGAACGGCGTGTCGTTGGCCGTCGCGATCTGGTGGGCGTCATCGTAGGTGTAGGCGGCAGTCTCCCCATTGGCGGTCGCGCTGAGGCGGTTGCCCACCGCATCATAGGTATAGCTATAGCTTTTCCCCGTCGTATCAGTGACTTCCGTGAGCCGATCCAGACCATCGTAGGTCATCGTCACCGTGCGGTCAATCGGCGTGGGACCAGGGATGTCTTCGACCTGCTCAATCGGTCGTCCGGCGCGGTCGTAGGTCGTGGTGAAGGTGTGCCCCTCACTGGAGTTGCGTTTCTCATATAAACGCCCCGCTTCATCATAACGATGTTCGGTTTGGCGTGAATACCAGACTTGGCCACTCGGTTTGTAGTTGTAGAACGCCAGATTCGTTTCATCTTTCTTCACACTACTGAGAAGGTTGTTCGCATCATATGCATAGGTAAGGGTTGGGCCGTCTGGGTAGCTAACGCGGTCACGGTTGCCATCGGCGGTGTAACGATAGCCAATTGTCCCGATACCCGGCTGGGCTACGCTGGTCAGTCGCTTCACGGCGTCATAGCCATAGTCAGTCTGGCCTGTCGCGTCGGTCATCGTCAAACGGACCCCATCGGCACGGTAGGTGTAGTCAATGTTGGTTGTCTCAGTCGGATTGGCCGGATCAGGATGCCCGATCTGGAGCAGCCGATCCGCATCATCATAGCGATAGTTGACCACCGCACTATCGGGGCGGGTGAGTCGGGTGATGCGACTGCCCCGGTCATAGCGCTGGGTGGCGATGCGGTCGAGCGGGTCGGTCATGCTGATGGGACGACCAAGGGAGTCGTAGGCGGTTTGCCAGACCTGTTCATTGGCATCGGTGTTGGTTAGACGATTGCCCGCCCGGTCATAGGCATAGTTCGTTGGGACATCCTCATCGGTCACGGACGGGTCGAAGGTGCCATCAACGAGGTTATTGACAACCTGGGTGAGGCGGTCGGCTGCATCATAGCGGTAAGCCGTTACACGTCCATTTGGGTCGATCTGCCGGACGACACGGCCTCCAGCATCATACACCTGACGGGAGGTCAGGTCGGTATCCAATTCCTCGGGAGTCGTCTCACCATCTGCGTACCCTACAATCTGCCCAGTTTGCCGTCCCAGCGGATCGGTCTGGAACACCGTCCATCGTTGAACACCCGAACGCATCACGCGCAGGGTGCCTGTTCCATCATATTCAAATGTGACTGAGATCGAATCTTTCCCAATCCTGGTGGGTCGTCCCAATTTGTCGAGTTCGTAGGTTGTCTCTACACCAGCCGGACTGATTTCGCTGGTCAGCGCACCTTGGGTGTTGTAGGCATAGCGGGTGGTCAGATTTGTCTGGTGGTCGGTGGAGCCCTCAGCGTCATAGTTGTGTATCTCGGTGCTCAGGCGGCCCATGCCATCATAGCGATAGGCCGTCACCAGTCCGGTGACATCGGTCACACGGCTGATCTGGCTGAGAGCGTTGTAGGTGTAGGTCGTGACCAGATCGGTATCGGGCGCATCATCAGCATCATGCTGACCATTCTGGTAATTGGCAATGCTTGCCCGTAATCGTCCCAGCGTGTCATACTGCTGCACCTGCCGCCGTTCGAGCGGGTCAACCGTCTCGGTAGGGCGTCCCAGCGCATCATACGCATAGGTGGTAATCAGGTCAGTATCGGAACTGCCCGTGGTCGGGTCGCCATCATCGCGGTTGGTGATAGTGCGGGTCAGTTGGTCGAGTGTGTTATAAGTGTACGTTGTGATATGGTCAGCGTCTGGCTCTGCCGGATCAAAGCTCCCATCCACATAGCGTTCAATGGTGCGATCCAGCCGACCGCCTGCATCATAGCGCATGGTGGTGATGAGATCGGTGTCAGAACTGCCGGTAGTCGGGTCACCATCGTCGACATTGGCGGTCACGTTGATCGGGCGGTTAAGCGTATCATACTCGGTATTGGTCCAGCGACCCAGCGGATCGCGGCTGGCAGTCACATTCCCAACGGCATCATAGCGCAGAACTTCCTGAAGATTGGTGCTGCTATCAACGGGGCCATCTGGCTGATAGTTGTGCGTCGTCGTGACTGGTCGACTCCAGGCATCATACGCGTATTGGGTGGTTCGTGCGTAGGCCGTTTCAAACTGTCGTGAGGATGCCGATGAGATATCATATGTCCCCGTCAATAGACCGGTCTCTCTGATGCTTTCAACCCGCCCCAGGCCATCATAGGCATAGTACACACCAACGTTGTCATCAGGATAGGCTGGATCAAAGCCACCACTACGGGAAGGGTCGCCATCAAACACCACCGACTCGATCCGTCCTCCGGTATCATAGTCGGTGAGGGTAGCCGTGCCATCAGGATAGGTTTCACGGGTCAGACGTTGTCCCTGATAGTCGTAGGTTGTCGGCAGATCCTCATCGGTTATGGTCTCATCGAAAACACCATCTGCATAGTTTTCGATGATTTTGGCCACGGTGTCATTCGGATGGTACTCCAGAGCCGTTGTACGGTCGATATCGGTTTCCGCCGCCAACGTTTCGCGGATCAGCCGCCCCGCAGCATCATACTCGCGCTGCGTCAGAGTCACATCGGGCGTGTCATAGCCCTGAGCAATCTCTGTGACATCACCCGCATCGTTGTAGGTGAAGCGCGTGACCATGCCCGTTGCATCTGCTAGCTCCTCAACCAGATTGCGGTCTGGGTAGCGCACATTGGTCGTAATAATGGTCGTGGCTGCCGCTTCCGATCCATCAACAAGACCTTGTTCGATCTGGCGTACCATATTCTGCTCATCATAGGTCAAGCGCATGGTACGACTCAACGGATCGGTCATGGTCGTCAGACGATTGCGACCATCGTAGGTCATCTCAGTGACTTGTTCAAGGGCATTGGTGATGCGCGTGGGCTGCCCCATCGCGTTGGACTCGATGAGGGTGGTTTGGCCATTGGCGTTGGTGGTGCTGCTCAACCCCAGGCTCTCGTCAAACGTGACATATTTGACCAGGCGGCCATTATGTTCCTGCTTTTTGAGGGTGCCATCAGCGCGGTACGTATCGACGATGACATCACGGGTGCCATCGGAACCATTCTGCGTAACCGTCGTTCGTCGCCCATCAGCGGTCAGTTCATACTCATAGAGTGCTTCCGTCAGGTCATTGATAACCTGACGAGTCACGCGTCCGGTCGAGTCATAGAAGTTCTCGACAATTACGACTCCTGGTTGTCGCACATAATGAATATTGGGGCCGGTACCAAAGTAATCGTAGCGTTCGAGCATCTGCTCACTACCCGAATCACTGATGTCGGCCCTGGTCAGATTGCCACTGGCGGAATAGGTATAGCTAATGGTGCGATCTAAGGGGTCACGAACGGTGTCGACACGGTCATTGGCATAGCGAAAATCGAGATAGCGTAGCCCACTGGCATCGACCACCGTGCAAAGTTGCCCGGCACTGGCACCCTCACCAGGGCATGCCCGCCCGGTTGTGGAAGCGCCATAATAATTGAAGAAGATCGTTTGTCCATTGGTATCACTTTGTTCAATGACACGCCCTGCCTGGTCAAAACGCCAGACCTGCTGATCACGCCCCGTCAGCACGAACCCACCATCGTCACTCGCAGTGAGTTGGCTATAGATACCGGGGAAGGGTTGGTAACTCCCATCTTCCTGGATGGCAAAACGCAACTGCGACCCAAAAGGCATGGCCAGAATCGCTACCCCATCTTCGCCCCCAGGCATGCCCGGCAAGATCAGGCGTGCATGGTAGTTGTGGGTCCACCCAAAGCCAAATGGCCCATCCTGATCGGTTGCCAGTGAATTGTAGGCACGGATCAACTCCAGCGGTTCACCTGCCGTTGGTATGGTGATATCGGTATGTTGATGGCTAAAGTTACCAGAGAAGGTATCAACCGGATCACCCTGGAAGGCTCGCACACATTTGGATGCAACGGCAATCTCACCACATGCCTCGTGGGCATAGGCCTGATCGCCTGGTATGCCAACAGATGACAGCACATATTGACCCCGGAGATATTCATCGTAGGCATTCGATGTCAATCGGGTCCAGGTAAAATGTACGACACCATCACTAGCAATAGATACATCAGGATTGCGAAAGTCACTTGATGGTATCTCGTTGATGTGTGAAGGTGGAGTGTATCCTCTTTGCATGAGGTCAACAGGTTCACTCCAGGTATGGGTATGATTCGTAAGTACCGACCAGCGCAGCAATACCCGATCTGGGTCATCGGGTGGATCGAGTTGTCGCCACAGGGCACCGAGGTGCTGGTCAGGGGTCGTGACAAGACGCACATCACGTGAGACAGAGATCGCATCAAGCCGATTAGGCAAGAGGTCTCTATTCGGAATGGGAGTAGACTCAGTTGCACTTGGTGCTTGCCATGTTAACGCTACTTCTTCTGCACCACTCACGGCCTGGTATTCAATCTGGATCGACCAATAGTGCTCCGGTTCGCTGTACTGTTGCCACGTGACGGTGCGTTCACTGCCATCGTCCCATTCATCAACGACCAATTCATCACCAAACCAGACACGCACTCCTCCCGCAACATTCAACCCAAACGTATATTCACCAACCTCATTGGTACGTACAAATCCCCGCCAGCGAACCGAGAAATTATCAGCAGGAACAATCCCCGGCGCTGGGCTAGCGTCCCAAGCAAAATCAACGGTGGAGTCGTTACGAGCATAGATCGGTCGATTGAAATTGGTGCCTGCAAAATATCGCCCATACAATCCGTGAGGAACAGGGGGATTAATGGGTGTTCCATCAGACGCACTGGCAAAGAGCAGTGAGACTGGTCCCAACGCCTCACCTGGTGCCTCCGTAAAGGTGAGAGCATCGGGGGTGGCACCCTCAACTGTACCAGTAACTTGGACACCTCCTAATGAGGTAACATCTGCCCGATAATACGGATCGCCGCCGGCCGTCACACTAGTAATAATGTCGTAGCTGGTATTGGGAGCAAGTACGATTGGTTGTGGCAGATTGGCATAGGCGAGGCCATCGGCACCAACCGTTGCTGTTGTGAGATCCAGACTGGTCTGAGTCAGTGTTTGCCCATCGCTGGCACGTACCACGCGCAAGTCATGAATCTCATCACCCTCATCAGTATAGCGCCCCAACCCAACAAGCTGAAGTGGCGTGTCGTCGGTACGTACACGCATCCCAACATACCCGTCATCAGTAGCTGTTTGCGTTACGGGGTCAGTTGCCGTGATAAGTGGTGTTGGGAGTGCTGGAGCCGTTGTCCCGTTGCCAATAAGAGCAGTATCTGACCATTGTTCTGGCGTATCACACACACCTTTGCAACGACGATAGAAGGGCACGGAGGTATTGCCAACCAACTCCATCCAGCCCACCGAAACAACACCATCACTATCGACAGCCAGTCCATACTGTTGTACAGCATACTTTTCGGCACCTTTAGCTGTTGCATAAAAAGCGTTAGGCCGATGAGCCAGGAACACATTACGTATCCAGTCACCGTCATCGTAACTGGCATAGACTAATCGTCCCTGGAGTTGAGGGTAGAGCAGATGAACCCGTGGCTCATCAGGATCATCCGATGGACCCAATGCCAGTGCTGGGGTTACTCCTGCGGAAAATCTGCTATAGAAGGGATCATCTTGGGTACCAGCATTGTTACAATTATCATTGGTACATCCGAAAGTCCAGACATCATTATTTCCCCCTTGAATAGCGATGACAACCTGACGAGTGTCTCCACTATCCCAGGCAACAAGAGCAGGATTAGAGGGATTATCAGGACATACACCACCAACAGATTGATTAGGAAAGAGATAACTTTCTTGCCAATTGTCTTCATTGAGACAAGATTCAGGACAATACCGATAATGGAGATACGCTGAGTTAAAGCCTTGTATCATAAACCATAAGACATGAACACCACCACCATCATCGACAGCAATCCGCGGATAGAGTCCATCCCTATCGGTAGGAAGCCCTTCTGCCACAAGTGCACGTGGCGCATCTTCAGAGAGTTCGCCGGTAGTGTAATACAGGCCTCCCTCAACCGTACTGGTATCTACAAAGACCGCATGAAGATTCTCTTCGGGTCCCAAGACGACATGTGGCAAGCTATACCAGGTGGGTGGGCTGTTAAAAGTTGTTGTTTCGCTTTCCCAGGCAACATTGGCCACCGACTCAACGGGCGCAGCCACCGGCGTATGGTGTTGCTCTAGCGCAGCCTCGTCGATAGGCGCAGCGGCTGGCGCGAGCGAGGGGATGCTGTTTGGCGTAGGCAACGGGTGGTTGAGCGACAACGTGCGGGGTGGCCCAGCAGTCGGGGCAGCGACTACCGGATCGAAAGGCGGCACCAGACCACCAAGCAGACACAGCAAGACCAACGTACAGATCGACCGAATCAACGGGGATTGCATAATCACGACCTCTTTCCCTTTTTAAAGCATAGATCTGTTGTTAAAGCACCATAGCTAGACCACGCTCACACGTGAGCAGGTTTATCGATAGATGACGACACAGCGGTCCCACACGAACAGAATGAACCGACCTCCACAGACATGGGCCGAAACGAAACGAGATAGTAAAGAATAGGTATGTTTGGTATTTCTCTGAGGTTGAGTATACGTTACACAAATAGAGAAGTCAAGAGGAGCTTCCGGAAGCTCGAAAGTAGGATAAGTGTTACGAGTTTACCTGAAGAACAAGCCATACACAATAAACAGTACATACACTGTCAGGGAGGTTTTGACAAGGTTTGGTGGCCAGCTTCCGGAAGCTGTCTGAAAGCTCTCAGTCTGAACTTGTGCTATGATGTGTGGTGATGAAACAAGTATCTGCTTTACGACAGTATGGGTGGAATACCTGGATTGTGGCCAACATTGTTGGTGGAGTTATCGCTTGGTCGTTGTTTGTCAGCGTATTCGCACAAACAGGCAACCTGTTTGGTGGCACAAACGAGGGTAGTGCCTTTCGTGCGATCACCGGCGCCGTTACATGGGCCATCGTATGGGGTATTATCGGCAGTGTTCAGTGGTTGGTCTTAAGAAATATGCTGCCGTATGCGCTGCTGTGGATACCTACCCAGATCCTTGGTGGCGTGATAATGGGTATCGCAGGAGAGTCGCTATTTGCGGCACAGGGGGGCGTGGCTTTTGGCTCGGTTGCTGGTGCGTGTGGCGGTCTGGTCAGTGGAGTGACGCAATGGCTGCTCATACAACGTGTTTCACAACAAGCATGGTGGTGGATACCGGGACATATGATAGCAACGGCTTCTGCAATGGGAATGAGCTGGCTCTGTATCTCACTGCTCCTACAAGTCTTTGGATCAGTCATTGGGCTGATGGGAACGTGGGCAATCTGTGGTGCAATAAGTGGGGTCATATACAGTGCTATTACTGGTAGTATGTTGCGCTGGTTGCTCCATCATCCATTACGTAGTAATCTATAGGTATCATTTGGAAACAACGTTATGACAAACGGTCGTAAAATCAGACCTGTATCACGTTTTTGTCACTCGTAATGGTGTAAAAATATTGAATTGATAGCCGTATATCAGCTATAATACGAGAATACACATCAGGTATCGTATGGCTGCTCTACCGAGGAATCCCACAGTATGGTTGTAGTAGATCCAATTCTGTCTAAGTCGCGTGTTGATACAATATTACGTGTCACACAGATGATTGAAACAGCACCCTCGTTAGGTGATTTGCTGACATCTGTTTTTGGAGAGATCATCCACACCTTTGAGTATACTGCTTGCAATGTGCTCTTATCAGTGGATGAGACTCACTATGTCATGCACGCATTTCCACCCCATCAGACATCCTCCCAAGTCTTATCTGCTCAAGCAGCCCCACTCCTCCAACAGATTATGCAGTCGCGGCAACCGTTACAACTCAATGTTGATGATATCAATGAAACAGACGAGTATGTCCAACTGTTGTTGAAGACCGATGCTGTGCGTTCCTTTCTGTTAATACCACTTATCGCGCAGGATCAGGTTATGGGAGTGCTGGCGTTCTGTTCAACTTCTACAACTGCCTCCCATAGTACTGAAGAAGTGGTGCTCTTACGTCTGTTTGCCAGCCAACTCACCTCGGTTATAGTGGTGTTACGTAATACAGAAATAACCAAACGACGCGATGAAGAACTTATTCTGAATGAAATCGCAACAACTGTCACGTCAGTACTCGACACGCATCAAGTGTATCTTTTGGTTGTGCAAAAGCTCAATACCTACTTTGAGGTTGATGCTGGATCAATTCTACTGATTGATGAAATGACAGGTGCGCTTCAGTTTGTGATGACGATTGAGGGCAGCGAAGAACGACTGGCTGGAAAATATGTTCCGGTTGGGCAGGGGGTCGTTGGTCATGTCGCCAGAACCGGGCAGTGGGAGATTGTCCACGACGCGCCAAACGATCCGCGTTTTTACAGCAAAATCAGCGAAGACGTTGGCTACCAAACCCGGTCGATTCTGTGTGTGCCGATGATTGCCAAAGGACGTGTAATTGGCGTTCTGGAACTATTGAATAAAATTAACGGACATTTTACCGAAGACGATGCCCAAAGACTAACCCGTATGGCGTCTTTAATAGGGGTAGCTATTCAGAATGCGCGCCTTTTTCAACAGGTCACCGATACACGTGATCGCCTTGCGGCCATTCTCAATTCGGTCGCAGAAGGGATCGTGATGACGAATATGCACGGGAATGTCTTGAGTGTTAATCCAATGGCATCACAGCTTTTTGGCGCAGATGAGACCGATCTGTTATACCAACCACTTGGTGAATTAATCGAAGATCTTTATGAGCAGGCTCACGCTACCACCACCCCTTCGTGGCAAAATGATGAAGAGAGTGATAGTGCCCTCCCTCAAATCACTGAACTTGAGCTTGGGAGTGAACAACGTCGCTTTATTCGTCACCTTCGACTGCCGGTACGTGACGTAGATGGCAAGATGTATGGTCAGATTGAGGTGTTTCACGATATTACCAAAGAGCGTGAACTGACACAGTTGCGTGATGACTATACAAGCATGTTGGTTCACGACATGCGTGCACCACTTACATCGATTATTAATGGCATTGTGATGGTACAACGTGGCTTGGTGGGACCCATCTCCCCGCAACAACAGGAATTGTTGGCGATTGCTCATCAGGGCAGCCAAACCATGTTGGAGCTTATCAACAATCTCCTCGACATATCAAAGATGGAAGAAGGTCACATGCCACTGGATGTAGAACCGTTAGTTCCATATATGCTAATTGATGATGTTATTGAGCGGCTGGAGGCGTCTACCCGCACACGCCAACTCACTATTGAGCAGAAACTTGCGGTGGGGTT
>JBCDFA010000229.1:0-12774 GCA_039178835.1 Chloroflexota bacterium | reverse complement strand
TCTGGCACCGCGCTTGTTACTCGCGGGTGATGGGCCACATCGCGCCAATCTGGAGCAGCGAGCCCAACAGCTTGGTATTGCTGATCGCGTGCATTTCCTAGGTCCGCTGGCGAATACAGATCTGCCGCGCTACCATGCGGTAAGTGATATGTTTGTGATGCCAAGCACTGACCACGAGACCTTCTGTATAGCTGCGTGTGAAGCCATGGCGTGTGCCCGCCCGGTCGTCGCCGCACGGACTGGTGGCCTGATCGAGGTGGTACGTGATGGTGAAACGGGCTTTTTGGTGCCGCCTGCCGACCCGCGTGCGATGGCCGACCGGATCGATCAACTGTTGCGTGATACCGCATTGCGTAAACAGCTTGGCCAGCAGGGCCGCGAGTGGACGCTGCAGATGTTTACCTGGGATCGCGTGGTCGAGCGGGTATTAGGGTGTTATGCCGATGTGTTAGGACAAAAACCTATACCGAAACGTTCGCTGGCACGTGAGGCGTAAAAACATTATCGAAATCGTTGTAGCCCACTGCTTTTAGCTGTGGGCATTAAGGAGAAGCGCCCATGAGCAGAAATAACCAATATGGCATTGTGATGACCACAACGGACTCGCAGGACGAGGCCGATAGATTAGCTGAGGGGCTAGTCGAGCAAAAACTCGCTGCCTGTGTGCAGATCCTCAACATCACCAGTTATTACGCGTGGGAAGGGAAGATCGAAAACAGCCCAGAGTATCTGATGCTGATCAAAACCAACGAGGGTTGCTACGATGATGTCGAGCAGTTTTTGACCCAGCATCATAGCTATGATGTTCCCGAAATCGTGCAAGCCCCTATCCAGCGTGGTCTTCCAGTCTATCTGCAATGGATTGACGAGAACACGCGGTAATCCACGGAACGTTGGATTTGTGTTTCCTGATAGTGCCAGATGTATGCGTTAAGGTATGCAGTTGGCACTATTTGTGTTTCTGATACCTTGAACAACATCCTCTTCACTTCGTATAATGTGTGTCGGTCAGGTTGTTATTTGAAAGGGATCGGTGACGATGCAAATTGCAATTCTGCTTTATAACAATATGACAGCGCTCGATGCCATAGGTCCATACGATGTTCTTTCGCGCATCCCGAGAGCAACAGTGTGCTGGGTTGCCACGGAAGTCGGTCCAATACGGACTGATGCGGGGTTAGGACTCATTGCTGATTACCAACTTGATGATGTCCCACGGCCAGATGTGCTCCTCGTTCCTGGTGGCAAGCAAAACGAAGTGATGCGTGACGAGCGTGTTCTATCGTGGATTCGTGGTGTGCACCAGCAGACGCGCTATACCACTTCCGTATGCACCGGGTCGCTTATTCTCGGAGCGGCTGGTGTTCTCAAAGGTGTAAAGGCGACCACACACTGGTACGTACATCCCCAACTCAAACGTTATGGAGCACGGCCAGTGCGGAGGCGGGTGGTGCGTCATGGCAAAATCGTGACCGCAGCGGGTGTCTCAGCAGGTATCGATATGGCCCTCCAACTCACGGGCAAGATTGCCAGTTCTACTGTCGCGAAAACCATTCAGCTCGGCATTGAGTATGACCCGGAGCCACCATATGACAGCGGCTCACTTGAGGCAGCATCGCTTCCGATTCGATGGCT
This sequence comes from Chloroflexota bacterium, assembly GCA_039178835.1. Taxonomy (GTDB): domain Bacteria; phylum Chloroflexota; class Chloroflexia; order Chloroflexales; family Roseiflexaceae; genus AL-N1. Next base: position 11,139 of record JBCDFA010000229.1, on the reverse strand, counting down.
GTCGCGTGTGGCTATGTCGCTCTACTCAAGAAAATCCTAAACATTGATCTACAAATCTTATTGACAGAGTGCGATCTTGATTTTATAATATACCCACACCCCCTGGGGAGGGGGTCGTAGAGAAAGCGGCATAGCTATGGCTGATGAAAAACAACAACTACTCAATCGGCTGAAAACCGTCGAAGGTCATGTGCGCGGCGTACAACGCATGGTTGAGTCAGATACCTATTGTATCGATATTATCAAACAGACGCAGGCGATCCAACGGGCGCTCGACAAGTTCAACAGCATGATTCTGGCCAATCACCTGAATACGTGTGTCACCACGGCTATTCGTGGCGAGCAACCCGAGGAGCGTGAACGTGTTATTGCCGAACTGATGCAGGTTTTTGAAGCAACAAATCGATTACAGGTTCCCAAAGAATAAAGATTTTTAGCAAGGAGTATCTTATGACCACGCAACAATTTCTAGTTCCCGAAATTTCCTGTCAGCACTGTGTGAACGCGATTACCAAAGAAGTTTCTGAGCTGTCCGATGTGCAAAATGTAGAGGTAAGCATTGATGCGAAGACGGTGACGGTTGCCCACGGCGAACAAGTCAACACGGATGCCATTGTCGCTGCTATTCAGGAAGCCGGATTTGATGAAGTAACACAGGTGCAGGAGTAGTTGTGATGCTGGTTGACGACAACTGACTTCGTATCTGTCGACCATCATCAGACTTCCGAAATCTAACCTAATTAAAGGAACGATTATGGCTGACCGACAACTTCAGCTATCCATTACCGGGATGACATGTGCGACGTGTTCCAAGCGGGTCGAGAAAGCGCTCAACAAGGCTCCCGGCGTCTCGGAGACGAACGTCAATCTGGCCAACGAGCAGGCGACGATTAGCTATGACCCGACTCAGACGACGCCAACCGAACTCCAGAGCACGGTCGAGAAAGCCGGGTATGGCGTCGTAACCGACCGAATCGAGTTTCCTGTCACAGGAATGACGTGCGCGACGTGTTCCAAACGCGTTGAGAAGGCGCTCAAAAAGGCCCCTGGCGTGCTTGATGCCCATGTGAATCTCTCCACCGAACACGCCACAGTCACCTACACACCCGCAACCACTGGATGGTCAGAGCTAAAGGCCACGGTCGAGCGGGCTGGCTATGGCGTGATCGAAACGCCTGATGAAGCTATGCACGATGCCGAAGACATCGAGGCAGCCGCCCGTGAGCGGGAGTTGGCCGACAAACGCCGTAAACTGCTCGTTGGTGTTCTGCTGAGTGTCCCGGTCTTTGTCGTCTCGATGTCACGTGATTTTGGCTTGATCGCGCCCTGGATTTTTGTTGAGGGTGTCACGGCGCATCCGGGGATGATGCACCACCCGGCCCACACTGATCTGCTCAACTGGTTGTTGCTGCTTCTGGCCACGCCGGTGCAGTTCTACAGCGGCTGGGACTTCTATGTGAATGCATGGAAAGCGCTCAAAGCCCGCACCGCCAATATGGACTCGCTCATCGCAATGGGTTCCTCAGCGGCCTATTTCTATAGCGTTGCCTTGATGGCCTTTGGGTTGGCAGGGCACGTCTACTTTGAAACTGCCGCCCTCATCATTACCTTGATTCTGGTCGGTAAGTACTTGGAGGTACGTGCCAAGAGCCGAGCCAGTGCTGCGATTAAGGCGTTGATTGGTTTACAGGCCAAAACGGCGCGGGTGTTGCGTAGTGGTGGTGAGCAGGATATCCCCGTTGGTGAGGTGCGTCAGGGCGATATTGTCATTGTTCGTCCTGGTGAGAAAATACCTGTCGATGGTGTAATCACCAGCGGACGTTCCAGCATCGATGAGAGTATGGTCACCGGCGAGAGTCTGCCCGTTGAGAAGGTCGAGGATGATCCGGTCATCGGTGCGACGATCAACAAAACGGGTAGTTTCCAATTCCGTGCCACGCGTGTGGGTAAAGAGACCGCGCTGGCCCAGATTATCCGGCTTGTGCAGGAAGCGCAGGGCAGCCGTGCGCCGGTCCAGCGGCTGGTCGATCAGGTGTCGTCGGTCTTTGTGCCGGTCGTTATCGTTGTTGCGCTGGTGACCTTCCTGGTTTGGTATTTTGTCGGTGGAGTGGGGCTAACAACCGCACTCATTTTCGCCGTTGCCGTGCTGGTTATTGCCTGTCCGTGTGCGTTGGGCCTGGCGACTCCGACAGCGATTATGGTGGGGACCGGCACGGGTGCAGAGCATGGGATTTTAATAAAGAATGCGGAGAGTCTTGAACGTGCGAACCGTATTCGAACAGTGGTGCTCGATAAAACCGGAACGATTACCGAGGGTAAGCCGGTGGTCACCGACATCATTCCGGTGGTATCCCACGCAGCATTGGTGCGCGAACCGGTGCTGGTGGCTGCACACACCACAGACGATATTGCACCATCAGCACAGGATGTGCCTGTTTCTCAGAGCGCCTCCGACGAACTGCTGCGCCTGGCTGCCTCTGCTGAGCGCGGGAGCGAACATCCGCTGGGGGAGACCATTGTCCAATCAGCCCGAGAGCGCGGATTAGTGCTGTCGCAGCCACAAAACTTTGTGGCTATTGCTGGGCATGGGATCGTGGCGCAGGTCGATGAACAAACGGTACTGCTTGGGAATATCAAGTTGATGCATGATAAAAACATACCGCTTGATGATCTTGAGACAGAGATTACTCGTTTGCAGGGCGAGGGTAAAACTGCAATGATCGTCGCTGCGGATGGCGTTGCGCTGGGCATTATCGCTGTCGCTGATACGGTCAAGCCAACATCGCAGGCTGCCATCGCCAAGTTGCACGAACAGGGCATCGAGGTGGCTATGCTCACCGGCGATAACCAGCGCACGGCTGAGGCGATTGCCGAGCAGGTCGGCATTGATCAGGTGCTGGCCGAGGTGTTGCCCGAAGACAAGGTGAGCGAGGTGCGGCGCTTGCAGGGCGAGAACAAGGTTGTGGCGATGGTCGGCGATGGCATCAATGATGCACCGGCGCTGGCGCAGGCGGATGTTGGCGTTGCGATTGGGACCGGCACCGATGTGGCGATGGAAGCCGCCGACGTGACATTGATGCGTGGCGATCTCCGCAGCGTGCCGCAGTCGATCACGCTGAGCAAACGCACGATGCAAACTATTCGCTGGAATCTCTTCTGGGCGTTTATCTACAATGTGTCGCTGATTCCGCTGGCTGCGGGTGTGTTGTACCCATTCACTGGATGGCAGCTGCATCCGATTCTCGCTGCCGGGGCAATGGCTTTTAGTTCGGTGTTTGTGGTAACGAATTCGCTGCGGCTGCGCGGCACAAAACTTGATGCAGTAGGATAGTCTATTTGATGTGTGAAGAAGCAAGTGGCGCACCTAATTGGACGCGCCACTTTTTGATTCTTTCCCTCGGGTTTATCCTCCTGCAACCTTTAGTGGTGCAGGCACTGCTAGATGTGGTGAAAGCGTTGCAGTTATAGCTATCATCTGCACAACGGCCCAATCTTCTTACTTGCATTCCTGACTATCTTTCTACCTGAACAGCGCAAACTAGCATTCCTGGATTGCATTGTTTATGTTGTTGATAGTGACTAATGTATCTTGTCTAGCTCTGAGGAAGCATACAATTGAACCAGACATGTGGGACATATACCATGTGAGACTTGCAGGTTATACATTTCGGCCAGCACTTCCTCGACGCACTTCCATGAGCCATCCATCGCACGTGCTTGTTGGTGGCAGTTTGCACAGAGTGAGAGCATCGTATTGTACGGTAGTCTTCGTTTATCTGGTGAAGAGACACTACAGGCAAAACCTGTCAGATGTGCTGTTTTATCAATGAGTGGTGTAATTTGCAGTGATACCCAGTAGGGAAACCCTGTCGCGTGATAATTTAAGATCGTTGCTTGACAGGGAACACGGACTGCGAGATGTTGTCGTATTCTCTGTACTGTCGCAGGATCGGTACTCACACCCTGCAACACATGCCCAGGTTTGCGCCCAATCAACTTATCCGCAGAATGGCCACAGAGGTCGATAATCTCTGCACTAACTGTTTGTGTACACTCATGAGCATCTGTAACGATATGACCAACAAATGGCCAGTTGCGTGGGTTAGGAGGACGTGTTGGAATGTCAGACATATAAGTCTCCTACACTCCACAAGGTAAGATGCTGATAAGACGTTCGCAGGCTGTTTGGAGTAATTGAGATTGTATGACAGACATACATTAAAACCATTCGAGAAATACAGCAATACGATACGTGTTTGTTAGTGTGAGTTCATTGAAATGAACTCGACACCGCTCATCTACATGTTCAAGCACATAATCGAATACCTCATCACGGGTAGTTGACTGCGCCTCGTTCACAACATCTGCAGTTGTAGGAACACTCCAATATTTTTGGGCAGTAATACACATTGGACGCCCTTGAACATCATACATACATTCCACCGCCAACCTCCTTAACATAACTTAAGCTGCAACTTAATTACGTATATGGTTTTATGTATGGATGGCATTATTTGGTAGGAATAGCCTCTCTTTACTTAACGCTTGATGGATGGTCTATCAGCGTGTGATGTATGTTGATACATGATGTTTGTTTCGTCACCCCTTATCGAGTACAATTATTCTTACAAGATTCATTATTATTTGTATGGTGAGAAAAACACCTCGTAATAGGAGTATTGTGGGTACGACCATTGAAGCAGTGCGTGGCATGCGTGATGTGTTGCCACCTGAGTATGAGCACCAAACTACCGTTACCAAAACTCTTCATCGCGTGTTAACGAGCTATGGGTATCGCTGGATTGATCTGCCATTGGTAGAACGACGTGATCTATATCTACGGAAACTTGGCGAAGAATTAGTTGGCAAGGTCTATGAATTTACGTTCAATGGGCGAGATCTTGCATTACGCCCAGAGTGGACGGCCTCTGTGTTACGCGCATATGTGAGTCGTATGCAGGATCAACCACTTCCATTACGTTTATGCTATGCTGGCCCTGTCTTTCGCAATGAACGTCCGCAACGAGCTACATACCGTCAATTTACCCAAATCGGGGTAGAGCTGATCGGTGGGCCGGCACCACGTGCTGATGCAGAGTGTATTGCTCTGGCGTGTCGTGGCCTTGATGAGGTTGGTGTTGAGGCCTATCAAGTGCGAATTGGTCATGTGGGTTTTATTCGGCACTTGCTGACCGAATTACACCTTGCTGAACGGACACAGGGATTTTTAGTCTGGAGTTTGGAACGGATGCGTTCACAAGGTTCGGAATCGATACGCTCTCAACTTGATATGGAAGAGGAAAGCCTGCCATTTGATGCATCGCTGCTTGAAGGAATTGAGGATGCACAAGCAGAGGCATTGTTACAGCATGCCCTAGAGTCTATTGGAGTCAATCTGCGTTTTGGGACACGTCCACCAGAGGCCATCGTTGAGCGCCTTGTGCGTAAGCTCCACCGAAAAGACCCTGAAGCGAATATCGAACGGGCCATGGATCTTCTGGCACAGTTAAGTGGGCTACAGGGGCCACCTGCAACAGTATTTCCTATGGCAGAACGCCTGCTGCAAAGCTTTGATTTGCCTGTGTCAGGGTTAGATGAGCTACAAACTATTATTGATTTGGTACACGCTCATGGGGTTCCTAAAGATCATGTTACTGTTGATTTTGGGCTTGGACGTGGGTTACATTACTACACTGGCTTGATTTTTGAAGTATATGCAGCCGATGGCTTACAACTCTGTGGTGGTGGCCGTTACGATGATCTGGTTGCCGCATTTGGAGGACGTCAACCAGTGCCAGCCGTTGGTTTTGCTTATGGCCTCGAACGTGTTGTCGCAGCCATATCCACACCGCACACTGTGGTGCCCTCACACGAAGTTCTGGTTGTCGTTGGTGATGATGAAAGCTATGTGTCAGCACTTCGTGTAGCTGATGAATTGCGCTCGTGTGGTGTTATTGTGACTCTCGATGTGCGAAGCCGCAGTCTGGCAAGTAATGTACGCGATGCGACACGCCGTGACATCAGGTTTATTGCCATTGTTGACCAGACATGGAATGAGACTCGTAACGTATTGTGGCGGAATATGACGACACAGGAAGAAATATCTGTGTCGGTTGCAGATTTTGTTGAGAATACCCTTCGTTATACCACTCAAACACAGTAACGGAGCTGTTTGTAGTTAGGAGCCTGTGCATGAAAATTGCCGTCATTGGGAGTGGTGGAGTTGGTGGGTATTTGGGGGGAATGCTTGCTCTCGCAGGATATGAAGTGACTTTCGTCGCCCGTGGTGCTCATCTTCGTGCAATGCGGACGCGAGGACTCTACATCGAACGCCACGCAGGAGAAACGCTATCGATTGCTCCAGTTGATGCAACTGATGATCCTCGAGAGATTGGTACGGCAGATCTTATTTTGCTTACCGTCAAAAGTTATGATCTCCTCCCACTTTTAGATGAAATCGCAGTTTTGGTTGGACCTGATACAACCGTTGTGACCCTTCAGAATGGTGTAGAAGCTCCCCAGATGGTCGCGACAACTCTGGGGCCGTCTACCATACTGCCTGGTCTCGTGTACTCGGAAGTCAGTATTAAAGAACCAGGCACTATCATGCAAGGCTCGGCCGTAAGTAGGGTTATCTTAGGTGAGCTGGATGGTTCTCTGACAGAACGAATCCAGCAAATCAAGGCGGCTTTTCTTGCAGCGACCATTAATGTGACCCTGAGCACTAATATTCTTGGTGCGCTTTGGAATAAATTCTGTTTCATCTGTGCAATGGGTGGTGTGACAACACTCACGCGTCAGACGCTCGGTGCGATTTTGTCTGATCCTGAGGGGCGTATGCTGCTTGAAACAGTGATGACCGAAGTTCGTGCGTTAGGGCAGTCATATGATATTCGGTTTGATGAAGATCCGGTCGCAGCAGGTATGGCAACTGCAGAACGTTTTGATCCGGACGCAAAATCTTCGATGTTACGTGATTTGGAACGAGGAAGTCGATTGGAGTTAGAAGCGTTAAATGGTGCTGCTGTGCGCCTAGCCCGTGCACACCAGATTGAAGTACCTGCCAATCACGCAATCTATACAGCGATCCGGTTGTTACAACTAGCATCATAACGGTTTGTAGAAAGTGTGTTATATATGGCAGCAACTCCTCAGTGGGGACGTTACGCAGAATTAGGACCAGATGCCTTAGCAGCTATTGTAGATACTACTCCGCTGGCGTATCTTTCGTGGGGTGCACTCGAATGGCATGGTGCACATCTGCCATTTGGTGTTGATGGCTTTATTGCTGAAGCAGTTTGTGAACGCGCTGCACAACGTACAGGAGGGGTCGTACTACCAACCACATGGTGGCCAATCACTGCGCTCCCACATCGCTTTTCCCTTTCGGTCCAGAGTGATACTGTACAGGCATTATGGGATGGTATTTTTGGTGCGCTGGCCCAGGCTCAGTTTCGTGTGGTTATTGTGATTAGTGGACACTATGCTCAAGGACATGAACTGGTGCTTATGGATGCTGCTGAGCATGCTATGACTCAATATCATATCTTAGTGCTTGCCGTGCCACCCATGGCGCTGGTTGATGAACAGATGCTTGACCATGCAGCACATTGGGAAACCGCACTGATGCAGGCTCTCCATCCACAACTTGTTCATCTCGATCAACTGGACAATCCCATCTCACCTCCATCGGTATCGGCGATTCTGGGTAAAGATCCGCATCTGGCGACACCCCAACAGGGTGAGTCTGCACTACGTTTGGCAACAGAACGTATTATTGCAAGCGCACAACAATTGTTGTACAAGGGAAATGCACAGATGTTACATGAACTGTATTCCCGACGACGAGCCCGCTATCGAACGTATGTAGAACAGTATTTTCGTGGGTCTTGGGAAGAAGCAATTCAGGCGTGGTGGAACAAACAACCCTGAAGAAAGAAACATCATATGGAATTACGAAACAGTGTCATCATTGTGACGGGAGCATCCAGCGGTATTGGTGCGGCAACTGCGCGTGAGCTAGCCCGTCACGACGCCATTGTCGTGCTCGCGGCACGCCGAGTAGATTTGCTGGACTCATTGGCTGCAGAAATTGAAGAACATGGTGGTCGTGTGCTGGCAGTTCCAACCGATGTGAGTCGTCGTAGTGATATCGATCATCTGATACAAACGGTACTGGATCGCTACCATCGTATTGATGGCCTCGTGAACAATGCAGGGGTTGGTGGAGGCAGTTCAATGGCCGATAGCGACGATAAAATGGAGCGCATTGTGACGGTCAATCTGTTGGGTCCAGCACGCTGTGCACAGGCGGTATTGACCACGATGCGCGAACGTAATCGTGGCGTTATTGTGAACATAGGCTCGGTGGCTGGCGATATTGGTATAAGTGGTGTCTACTCAGCAAGTAAATTTGGGTTGAGAGGCCTCAATGATGCATTACGGCGCGAAGTGTGGCGAGAAAATATAGATGTGGTTTTGATTCAACCTGGTTTTATTCGTACACCGATGACAAAGGGTGTCAAGATGCCAATGGTCGAACCCGAAGTGATCGCCCGTGCTGTGGTGGAAGCTATGCAACGCCCACGGCGTAAAATGATTGTGCCTTGGCCATATGCCCCACTAGTCTTGCTGTCCAAGTGGTTCCCGTGGCTTACTGATCGCATTGTTGGTAGTGGTGAGGCACAAAAGCGCTATCGTGAACGTGAACAGACAACCTGATATCTCTTGTAAATAGAAACGGCGAATAAAAACATCTATGACTCTACGTTTTGCTATACCCTCCAAGGGCAGTTTATATGATGGGACCCTCGCATTTCTTGAGGGCTGTGGTCTCAAAATCTCGCGCCCCAACCCGCGTCGCTATACGGCACATATTCGCACCCTTCCTGATACCGAGGTGTTGTTGCATCGGCCCGATGATGTCATTGAGAAAGTTGCCGAAGGAGAGATTGATATCGGTATTAGTGGCTTTGATCTCGTAGAAGAACGACGTGGTGATCGCGATGATCTGCTGGTATTGTATGAAGATATCGGCTTTGGACGTTGTGAACTTGTGGTTGCAGTGCCAGAAACGTGGATTGACGTAAGTTCATGGCGAGACCTGGCCGATCTGTCTGTTGAACTGCACTGGCAGGGTCGTCCTTTGCGGATTGCCACTAAATTTATCGAGACAGCGCGACGCTTCTGTTATGCACATGGTATTAATTATTTTCGATTGGTGGACTCGCGTGGGGCTACTGAAGCATCTCCTGGCCTTGGCTATGCCGATATGATTATCGATATTACGGAAACAGGAACCACATTACGTGATAACCAGTTGAAAATTGTTGGTCCACCAATCCTACGCTCCCAGGCGTGTCTGATTGGGCATCGTGGCAATTTAAGTCTACGGGATACACGATTGAGTTCTGTAAAAACAATTCTTGAGCTGATTGAAGCACGTCGGCATGCACGGTTGTACGTCCAGGTAGTAGCAAATGTACCAGGCCAGTCGATTGAAGATGTGGGATTGCGGGTATCGCAACAACCTGAATTAGCCGGTATGCAAGGCCCAACTATTGCACCCATGTGGCATAGTAATGGTGACAATGCTGCTATCCAACTGTATACAGTTACTGTTATTATCCCGCAGGAACGTGTGCTGGCCCTCGTAGACCATATACGTGAAATGGGTGGTGGGGCAATGGCAGTAATTCCCACCCAATATGTATTTGAGTCCCACTGTGTAGCATACGATCAGTTGATAGCACAACTTGAAGGCGTAGATGTATCTGTGTAAGGAATACCCGATGTCTATTACTATTTTTGATGATATTGAGCAGGCACAACAAACTATTTTACGTCGCGTCATGTTTGACGAGGTGACCGTTTCACCAGCGCTATTAGATGCAAATGAACGGTTGTTTGGGGCACGAATTACGCCGTCTGAAGCAGTTGATCGTATTATCCAGGATGTACGCACGCACGGCGACTCAGCATTATTCGAGTGGACCGCCAAGCTTGATGGTGTGCAGCTTACCGCGTTGGAGGTATCGCTAGAACAGATTGATGCGGCGGTAGCTCGGGTGGAACCGGCCCTGCTCGAGGCATTACAACTCTCGGCACAAGAAATCGAGCGTTTTCATCAACGACAGGCCCGCAACTCTTGGATTGATTTCAACGTCGAAGGGGTATTGGGTCAGTTAGTAACACCATTACAACGGGTGGGTTTGTATGCTCCCGGCGGCAGTGCGCCATTACCTTCTTCACTGTTGATGGCCGCTATCCCTGCACGAGTAGCCGGGGTTGACGAAATTATTGTCTGCTCACCTCCGCAGCGCACAACGGGTATGATCGATGATATCGTACTGGCGGCGGCTCAGGTTGCTAGAGTGAATCGTGTTTTTATGCTGGGTGGTGCTCAGGCAATCGCGAGTATGGCTTTTGGGACCGAGAGCGTACCACAGGTGGATAAAATCGCTGGTCCAGGCAATTTGTTTGTGGTGCTGGCCAAACGAGCGGTTTATGGGGTTGTCGGTATCGAGTCCTTACCTGGCCCCACCGAGACCATGGTTATTGCTGATGAGAGCGCTAATCCACGTTATGTGGCAGCAGACTTGTTGGCCCAGTCAGAACACGATCTTGTTGCTTCAGCCATTCTACTTACACCCAGCCGTTCATTGGCAGCGGCGGTTCAAGCGGAAGTGGCCCATCAACTAGAACAACTGGAACGGGCAGATATCGCAGCAACCTCGATAGCTGAGCACGGCGGGATTGTTGTTGTCCCAAATCTTGAGCGTGCATTTGAATTGTCGAATGCCTATGCGCCGGAACATCTCTGCTTGTTACTGGCTGAACCAACGAACTATCTTGGTCGCATACGAAACGCTGGTGGTGTATTTCTGGGCGAACGGTCATTTGAAGTGCTGGGTGACTATGTGGCTGGTCCGTCACATATTATGCCTACAGGTGGCACAGCGCGTTATGCTTCACCTGTCAACGTTGATGATTTTAGGAAAGTCATTTCTGTGGTTGGGCTGAATGAAACAGCATTGCAGCGCCTTGGTCCGGCTGCGGCACGTCTTGCAGAGGCTGAAGGACTTACCGCACATGCAGCCGCTGTACGAATACGGTTGGAACAGGGTGAGTAAATGATAG
>JBCDFA010000228.1:0-12807 GCA_039178835.1 Chloroflexota bacterium | reverse complement strand
CCCCCCATATCGATGTCATTGGCGGAGAGATAGCTGCCATGGCCACCAAGCTGGGTCATACCCGCTTCAAACGCTACACGTGTACGTAACGAAGGCTTCTCAAAAACTAATGCAAGCGTCTTACCACTCAGGAGCATCTTGGGATGTCCGTCCTGTTTCCATTCAACTTTGAGTTCTTGTGCACGCTGTAACAATACTTCCGCGTCTGAGCGACTCAAGTCGCCAGCAGATAGATAGTGCTTCATGGTCTCACCCTTCAATATATACCTTCTAATATCAGACAGTGCAGTGTGACACATACATATTTGGGCAAATGCCTTTACTTATGTCACACATGCGTTTGGAGCCGCTCCAGAATCGACTGTGCTGCTGTATAATCAGCGTCATTTGGATCAAGTGATAATACCTGTTCTGCCGCTGCAATAGCCTGCTCATGCACTCCAGCTAACTCATATGTAGCTGCCAGCTTGGCATATAGGCTTGCATTGTCCGGTGACATTGCTAGAGCGGCTTTGTAGTCAGTTATAGCTGCTTGCCAACTGTTCTGACGACTGTAGATCTCAGCCCGCATCAACAACATGCCCACCGTCGCTGGCCCTGCACCGAGTGCCTCAATCTGGCTGGTCAAAAACATCAATGTCCCATCATCCTGTACCGATGTTTCATCAGTTGACGTTGATTGCACAGGTGTATCAGGAATCTCGGTCTGTCGATCGTCCAACGATGCATCAGTTGTATCGTGTGTAACATCATGCTCACTGTGAGTTTCTTCCAAAGGCGCATCCAATGTGTCTTCTGTGGATGGCTTCTCCAGAAGCCGCGACAGTTCTCCAAGATACGTCCGCAAGGGCACAAGTTGTTCGGCAGACATTCCCTGTTGATTTTGCACTGCAATTTGTAGTTGTTGAATAGTCTTTAGTAGCCAGGATGGTTGTGCTTCACCAGCCTGTTTCAACAGAAGTGCCAGAATAGCCATAACTCCAAACGCCATCTGTACTGCAGAAAGACTCAGATGTTCACGTGGTAACTGTTGTACTACCTGATTGAGCAGAATAATGGCTTCATTCTGGTTGTTGTTACGGTATGCTTGTTGTGCTGATTTAAGCGTTTGAAATATCTGTTGCATGGGTGCCTCCGTAGCCTAGATTGCGATTTATATTGAGGAGGTTTGTCGTCGGATGTTTTATGCTCCACTCAGGCATTCACGCGCCTGTTTGAGTTGCTGTTGCACCGCTTCAGCCGATGTTGCACCGGGAACCCGCCGGGCAGCCGCTGAACGGTCAAGATTAAACACCATGTAGATATCATCATCAAAAGCAGGATGGACCGCCCGATATACTTCCAGAGAAAGTTTGGAAAGTTGCACCTGACGTGTCTCCGCTTCACTTACCAGTACCCCCACAACCCGATGCGCCTCACGGAACGGCACACCCCGTTCAACCAGATAATCGGCGACATCCGTGGCCAGCATGCCATCATCGAGCGCCTCCCGCATCCGATTGTAGTGGAAACGCGAGGTTCGTATCACTCCTGTGACAACGGGGAGTGTAAGTTCTAACGTATCGACCGCATCAAACAACGGCTCTTTATCTTCTTGTAAGTCTTTGTTATAGGTCGATGGTAAGCCTTTTAACATCGTCAACAAGGTCATCAGATTCCCGATAAGACGACCGGCTTTTCCACGTGTTAATTCAAGCGAGTCTGGATTTTTCTTCTGCGGCATTAGGCTTGAACCTGTTGCAAAGGCCTCATCAAGCCTTACAAAACCAAACTCACTGGAACTATACAGAATAAGATCCTCGGCAAACTGGCTCAGATGGACACCAATCATCGCCGCACAGAAGAGCCACTCCACAATAAAATCACGATCACTGACTGCGTCAAGGCTGTTGGGGCTGATATCGGTAAAACCCAGGTCTTTCGCTAGCACACTGCGATCAATATCAAGCGGTGTACCAGCCAACGCTCCTGAGCCAAGCGGCAAAATCGCAGTACGTTCAAGACATTCCGCAAGGCGCTTCTGATCACGCTCAAGTCGCCAGAAATGCGACAACAACCAGTGAGCGGTGAGTATCGGTTGAGCACGTTGTAGATGGGTATAACCAGGCATCAGTGCTGTTTTGGCAGCCTCTGCCTGAGTCAGCAGCGCATTCTGCACATCACGCAGCGCCTGCTCAATACGCCGAAGAGCCCCCAACGTCCACAAGCGCGTATCTGTTGCGACCTGATCATTGCGACTACGACCTGTGTGTAGTTTCCCCGCAACATCACCGACAATCTCAGTTAGACGACGCTCCACCGCTGTATGGATATCCTCGTCAGACGGATGGACGACAAAATGTCGTTTGGAAAACTCAGCACGCACAGTCTCTAGTCCACGCAGAATCGCAAGGAGTTCATCGGACGTGAGAATATCCGCATGGGCTAGTTGGCGGGCCCACGCCATACTCCCCCGAATGTCTTCATCCCACATGCGATGGTCAAAAGCAAACGAGTTATTGAATCGGGCCATATGTTCATCGATGGTGCCGGAAAAACGGCCTCCCCACATAGGTGCCTCCGTTACGATACGGCGAAAGATAGAGACCTGCCAAGCATTCACTATCTCAGCATCACATCTGTGCAGTCATACTACTACACAAGATTATGTATTGTAGCATAATCCATATCTACGCCGCATGACATACTTGTAACACATGCACGACATTATTAGGTCGTGTAGAGTGCATTAATGCGAATATAATCAGTACTTAAATCACACGTCCAGACTGTGCTTTGGGCTGACCCCGATCCCAGATCAAGCCATACGTAGACGGGATTTCCGCGCAATGCCGTCGCCGCATCTCGCTCATCATACGTGGTGGGAAGCCCACCCTCAACCACGGTAACAGTTTCAGCAGGCGTTCCAAAGGCCAGGGTAAGCCGATCTGGATCGATCTGTGCACCACTATAACCTGCTGCACAGAGAATACGTCCCCAGTTAGGATCACCTCCGTGAATGGCTGTTTTGACCAGTGGTGAGCGCGCTATGCTATTGGCAACCATATGTCCCTGTGCTTCATCGACAGCCCCGGTCACCGTAATTTCGACCAGACGAGTAGCTCCCTCACCATCACTTACGATCTGTTTTGCTAGCGAAATGCAAACTTCCGTCAGCGCTTTGTCAAATTCCGCCCGTTCATTCTCGGTAATCTCGACACCTGTCGCTCCCGAAGCCAGTAAAAACACCGTATCATTCGTACTCGTATCACCATCGACACTGATGCGATTGAAACTACGCTGGACGGCAGAATGAAGCGATTGTCGAAGAAGAGCTGGTTCAATAGATGCGTCGGTCGTGATGAGTGCCAGCATCGTAGCCATATTGGGGTGAATCATCCCAGAGCCCTTACTGATACCACGAATGGAGATGGTCTCTCCCCCAAGGCGTAGGTCTCGCCCTGCGACCTTGGGGCGCGTATCCGTCGTCATGATCGCACGAGCTGCCGATGGGGTATCTTCCACAGCGGTCTTGGCCGTCACTTCCGCGATTCCCTGCGCGAGTTTGTCCATCTCCAGATGTTTGCCGATCACGCCGGTCGAGAGCACCAGTATCTCATCTGGCTGGCAATGTAGACCATAGGCAGTGAGTGCCGCCATCTGCTCTGCATCGGCCATCCCCTGATCACCTGTGCACGCGTTGGCCATCCCTGAATTCGTAATAATCGCCCGAATGCTATGGGTGTTGTGCTCCAGAACACGCTGATTGTAGATCACTGGCGCAGCCTTTACACGATTCGTCGTAAACATCCCGGCAGCACTACACGGTCGGTCAGCCGCAATCAAGGCCAGATCCAGCGCACCACTCGGCTTGAGGCCACACGCGGTTGCTGTGGCACGAAAGCCACGAGCCAGCGTAAAAGTATCGACATCCTGCAACAGACTCATACGTTTATCCTTGTTGTTGTTTTATCAGCGCATCTACTTTCATTGGTAACCCAAAGAGCTTGATGAAACCTTCTGCATCGGCCTGATTGTAGACCTCACTCGCCCCAAAGGTCGCAAAATCTTCGCGGTAGAGGCTCTGCGGCGCACGGCGACCCACCAGCGTGGCATTGCCCTTGAACAACTTCAAACGCACCTCGCCGGTAACGTTGCGCTGCGTCGATTGGACAAACGCATCGATGGCCTCACGCAGCGGCGCAAACCACTGACCGTTATACACCAACTCAGCATAGCGATGGGCGACAACATCTTTGTAGTGCAACGTATCGCGGTCGAGCGTAATCTGCTCCAACCCTTGATGTGCGGTTCGCAGAATGGTGCCACCCGGTGTTTCGTACACACCACGGCTCTTCATGCCTACCAGTCGGTTCTCGACCAGATCAACACGGCCAACACCATGTTTACCACCCAACTCGTTGAGTGTCGTCAACAACTGGAAGGGGCTCATAGGTGTGCCATTCACACTCACAGGAATCCCTGACTCAAAGCCGATCACGACATACTCAGCTTCATCTGGTGCCTGCTCTGGAGACGTTGAAAGCTGATACATCTCCTCCTCTGGCTCATTCCAGGGCTCTTCGAGCATCCCCCCTTCGTGTGAGATATGCAGACTGTTGCGGTCGCGGCTATAGAGCGACTTGCGCGTGGCTGCCACGGGAACATTGTGTTCTTCCGCATACTCGAGGGCATCCTCACGTGACTGGATGTTCCATTCGCGCCATGGGGCAATAATCTTGAGGTGGGGATTGAGCGCCATATAGGTCAGTTCAAAACGCACCTGATCGTTCCCTTTGCCTGTACAGCCATGAGCAACGCCGTCTGCGCCCTCACGTTCAGCGGCATGCACCTGGCCCTTGGCAATGAGCGGGCGTGCAATCGAGGTCCCGAGCAGGTAGGTGCGCTCATAGATCGCCCCTGACTGAAACAAGGGAAAGAGATAATCACGAACAAACTCCTCACGCAGATCATCAACAATACACTTCGACGCCCCACTGGCCAGCGCCTTTTCCTCCAGGCCGTCGGTCTCTTCTGCCTGACCAACATCGGCGCAGTAGCAAATAACCTCACAGCCATAATTCTGGCGCAGCCACGGCACGATAATGCTCGTATCCAATCCGCCTGAGTAAGCCAATACAACTTTGGTAACGTTCGGTCGACTCATGTTCTTCCTCATTTATGTAGGTATATAATAAATACTTATGCTTTCGTGCCGCACATTCTGCACCTAGATCAGCAAACCCTTGCGATCCACATCAAGACGTGAGTTAGCGCTGTTGGATAATGCTGACCGTACATGGTTCATCGTTGGCCAAACATCTTTCACGGTCCGAGAAGATGTTTTTCTACAAACTCAACCACACCAACACCTGCGACACCTTCCGTCACGATATCGGCCTCGCGCTTGAGTTCATCGATGGCATTGGCAACGGCAACACCCAGACCGGCGGCCCGCAAAAACGCCACATCGTTTTCGGCATCACCGACGGCTGCAACCGCATCTACTGTGATACCCAGGCGCTCCACGCCCGCCTGCAACCCAGAGGCTTTGTCAACGCCACGCGGCAAAATCATCAGCGCCTCGTTGTTCAAAATCATCTCCAGGTTACAGTTGCTTGTCTGGATTGCTTCACGTACCGCCTCTTCATACGAACGAAATGTATTGACCAGCACCCGCCCCACAGCAAAATCGACACCGCGTTCGTCGAGCGCAGCACAAAACTCGGCTGAGGGCGACGGACCCAGATCAACGGTTTCGCCACTCGATGGCTGATACAACACGGCCCCATTCTCAGCGATCACGATATCGAAGAGCGGCACCTGTGGGCAGACCTGCATTAGATCATCCAGCAGGCGCCCGGTGACCAGACCAAGGAACAAACCGGCTTGCTTCACATCACGCAACGCCTGTTCGGTCGTAGCACTCATCTTGCCTTGTTCCGCCAGAGTGCCATCGTAATCACAGGCCAGCATTCGGATGTTGCCTTGCATAGACCCTCCCTATAGAGTGCCGCTCTCACGATAATGATCCTGGAGTGAGCGCACACGGATAGCTTTGGTTCGCAGCCCACGGATCGCAGAAACCGTTGCAGCCGCCCCTGTCAACGTTGTCATGAGCATGACGTTATGGCGGATGGCCGCCGTGCGAAGCGCCTGACTATCCGCATAGGCCCGTTGCCCAAGCGGTGTGTTGATGACCAACTGGACTTTGCCTGACGCAAGCAACTCAACGGTGCCAGATCCACCCTCTGATGCCTTGGTCACCGACTCGATGGGAATGCCAAGATTGGTAATCCAGGCAGCAGTCCCACGGGTTCCATATAACTTGAACCCAAACCGTACCAGATCGCGGGCAATACGCCCAATGGCACCCTTATCAAAATCGTTCACCGTGAGCAAGGCACCACCCTCTAACGGAACCTTTTGGCCTGCACCCATCTCGGCCTTGGCAAAGGCATGTCCAAATGTTGACGCATGGCCCATGACCTCACCGGTCGAGCGCATCTCGGGAGAAAGCATAACCGATGCACCGGGGAATTTGTCGAATGGGAGGACAGCTTCTTTGACAAAAAAGCCGTTGAGCGGCGGCTCACTAACCATGCCAAGTTCCACCAATGTCTTGCCTGAGGCCACCTGAGCGGCGACCGTAGCCAATGGTACACCGGTCGCCTTGCTGATAAAAGGCACGGTGCGGGAAGAACGTGGATTGACCTCTAAGACATAGACCTCATCATCTTTGATGGCAAACTGGATGTTCATCAAACCTCTGACACCCAGCGCCAGGCCAATTTTGATCGTCTCATCGCGGATAATCGAGAGGTGATAGGCGCTGACTTTGTAGGGTGGCATCACCATCGCCGAGTCACCTGAATGTACACCCGCCTCCTCGACGTGCTCCATAATCCCACCAATGACCACACGCTCACCATCACCAATCGCATCGACATCGATCTCGAAAGCATCTTCCAGATAGCGATCAATCAGGATCGGCTGGCCATCACTGATAAGCGTTGCTTCCTCGAGATAGTGTTCCAGACTCGCATCATCGTACGCAACGGACATCGCACGACCACCAAGCACATAACTTGGTCGAACCAGCACCGGATAGCCGATCCGTTGGGCGATCTGTTGCGCCTCCTCCAGATTCGAAGCCATACCATTGTCCGGCTGCTCGATCTCGAGTTGCTGCAACAGTGCCCCAAAGCGCGCCCGATCCTCAGCGAGGTCGATGGAGTCTTGTGATGTGCCCCAGATCGGAACACCAGCCGCCTGGAGTCCATTGGCCAGATTGAGTGGAGTCTGTCCCCCGAACTGGACGAGCACGGGCGGCGCGACACCACTACCCTGGGTTTCGTGCTCCCAGATGTTAAGCACATCCTCAAGCGTGAGTGGCTCGAAGTACAGTCGATCAGCAATGTCGTAATCGGTCGAGACGGTCTCAGGATTACAGTTCACCATAATCGTCTCATAGCCCAACTCGTTCAGCGCAAAACAAGCATGCACACAGCAGTAGTCAAACTCGATGCCCTGCCCGATACGATTTGGCCCACCACCCAGGATGATGGCCTTGGGCTGCTCCGTCACATCGGCTTCGTCACGAGTCGCGTAGGTGCTGTAGAGGTAGGGGGTGTGCGCCTCGAACTCCGCCGCACAGGTGTCGATCCGATGATAGACTGGCAAGACGCCATGAGCTTTGCGTTGTGCACGAACTGCCTGCTCTGTCGGTGACGACTGTAGCAACATGGCGAGTTGTCCATCTGAAAACCCATGCTGTTTCGCTTCGAGCAGCAGATCGGCAGGCAGGGCGTCCAGCGTGTGTTGCTTGATGTCACGCTCCATCTCGATCAGGTTGGCCATCTGGTCGACAAACCATGGATCGTACGCAGTTGCCTCAGCCACATACTCAACACTATCACCTTTCCGCAGGGCATTACCAGCCATAAAGATGCGTTGAGCCGTCGGCGTACGCAGCGTATCGGTTGAAGACGCCGCGGTATCCCACGCTTTCGGCCCTGGGTCAAAACCCTTGACACCAATTTCCAGCCCGCGCAGCGCTTTCTGAAATGCCTCGGGAAAAGTTGTGCCAATGGCCATCACCTCACCGACACTCTTCATCTGCGAACTGAGCGTTGGGTCCACACCAGGGAACTTTTCAAACGCCCAGCGCGGAATTTTGACAACCACATAATCCAGACTTGGCTCGAATGAAGCGGGCGTTACCTTAGTGATGTCGTTAGGAATTTCGTCCAGCGTGTAGCCAACGGCGAGAAGGGCAGCAATCTTGGCAATTGGGAAACCCGTCGCTTTGCTGGCGAGCGCTGACGAACGACTGACCCGTGGGTTCATCTCGATGACTAGTGCGCGGCCATCGGCTGGGTTCACCGCGAATTGCACATTTGAGCCACCCGTTTCGACGCCGACTATGCTCATCACCACTTTGGCCATGTTCCGCAGCCTTTGTGCCTCACGGTCGGTGAGTGTCATTGATGGCGCAACAGTGATTGAGTCGCCGGTATGAACGCCCATCGCATCGAGATTCTCGATAGAACAGACCACAACAAAGTTGTCGGCGTTGTCGCGCATCACCTCAAGCTCATACTCTTTCCACCCCAGCACGGATTGCTCGACCAGCACCTGGTCCACCGGCGAGGCCCGCAGACCACGATCTGCAATGTCACGCAACTCATCGGCATTTCGCGCAATACCGCTTCCACTCCCCCCCAGCGTGAACGAGGGGCGCACCAGCACCGGGTAGCCAAGCCGCTCAGCGACGGTTAGCGCATCTGCAACCGTATTCACCGTATCACCTTCGGGAACGCCCAGCCCCACCTCAAGCATGGCGTCCTTGAAGCGCTGGCGATCCTCAGCCAGATCGATGGCGTCTGGTCGTGCGCCCAGCAACTCGACTCCATGCCGTTCGAGAATACCCCGCTCGTGGAGTTGCATGGCAAGATTGAGACCCGTCTGAGCACCAACAGTCGGGAGGATGGCATCGGGCTTTTCCTGCTCGATGATACGTTCGATAATTTCGGGCGTCAGTGGTTCGATATAGGTTGCATCGGCAAACTGCGGATCGGTCATAATCGTGGCAGGGTTGGAGTTCACCAAAATAACCCGATAACCTTCACGACGCAGGACCTTGCATGCCTGCACACCGGCATAGTCAAATTCACACGCTTGCCCGATCACAATAGGCCCAGAACCGATGATCAGAATTGATTGTATATCTGTGCGTTTTGGCATTGTTTATTTTCCTCACTTCCCCAGCTACGACGTCTGCTTCATCAGCGTTGTAAACTGCTCAAACAGATAGGCGGCATCATGCGGGCCGGGGGCTGCTTCGGGATGATACTGAACACTAAAAGCATGCAACTCTTTGGCACGCAACCCTTCGACACATCCATCATTAAGATTGAGGTGCGTTATCTCGACATCTTCTAGTAGTGAGTCGGCATCGACCGCAAAGCCGTGATTATGACTTGAAATCTCGACACGAGCCGTATCTGCGTTGCGAACGGGCTGGTTAGCTCCGTGATGCCCAAAGCGCAACTTATAGGTGGTGCCACCTAACGCCAGCCCCAGAATTTGATGCCCTAAACAAATACCAAAGATGGGTTTCTTTCCAAGCAAATCACGGACGGCTTCCACACCATAGGTTACCGCTGCCGGGTCGCCAGGACCATTCGAGAGAAAAACACCATCAGGATTGAGTGCAAGCACCTCCGAGGCTGTCGCTGTCGCTGGGACAACGGTCACACGACACCCATGGCTGGCCAGCAACCGCAGAATGTTGTGCTTGATGCCGTAGTCATAGGCGACGACATGAAACGTGTGCTTATCGGTATCGGTCTGGCTTAACTTGTGATTAAGTACCCATTGTGCTTCAGCTGGATCTGCCCAGTGGTACGCCTCTGCACAGGTTACCTCCTGCACCAGATCGAGTCCTTCCATCGAAGGTGAATTGCGGGCCTTCTCAACCAGACGGTCTGGCTCAGTACCGTGTGACGAGATGATCGCACGCATCGCCCCGGCCTCGCGGATGTGTAACACGAGCGCTCGTGTG
Source organism: Chloroflexota bacterium (assembly GCA_039178835.1). Taxonomy (GTDB): domain Bacteria; phylum Chloroflexota; class Chloroflexia; order Chloroflexales; family Roseiflexaceae; genus AL-N1. The sequence continues at coordinate 2,762 of JBCDFA010000228.1, read as the reverse complement.
TCGACACCAGTGATCCCCACAACCCCATGTCTGAACAGGTAGTCGTCCAATGAGGTTTGAGCACGCCAGTTGCTGACACGTGGGCTGGCTGCACGCACCACAAAACCGGAAAGCCAGAGATTGCGACTCTCAGGATCGTCGGTGTTTATGCCAGTATTGCCAATATGGGGGGCCGTCATCACGACGATTTGGCCGTGGTACGATGGATCGGTCAAAACTTCCTGATAGCCCGTCATTGCCGTGTTGAACACGACTTCTCCAGTACGCTCACCCAGTGCGCCAAAGGCATACCCCGGCCAGGTCGTACCATCTTCAAGGGCTAGTAATGCTTTATGTTTTTGTCTCATCGACGTGTCTCCGCAGTAAACGTATCAGTCTAATACAGCGCTAAAAATCAATGACAACTGCCGTCTCGTCACAGCACTGTTGCAGCGGGCAGACAGCACAGTCCCGCCACACTTTCTCTGGAAACCGCTCCTTGCCTGTCACCTGAAATCCCTGTCGCTCAAAAAACGGGACCGCGCGAGTCAGGGCAAATACGGTCTTAAAACCACGCTGGCGTGCCTGTGCAACCAATTCGCGTACAATCTTTCCGCCCAGACCATAGCTCTGATAGGTTGGCAAGACCGCCAGCGAACGAACTTCAACGAGGGTTGGGCTCATCTCCAACAACGAACCACACCCAGCAATCGTACCGTCGACCTCAACAACAACCCATGTCGCGATACTCTCACGAATGCTGTCAAGTGTACGTGGCAACAGATGACCCTGACGAGCGTTCTCAGCAACGATGGTAGCGATACCCTGAACATCCGATTCAGCGGCAAGGCGTACCGACGTGGCGCTTTTGGGTCGAGGAACGGGCTGTATATGGCTTTCAAAGACGTGAACTGTCATTAATTTGGCTTCCTCACTTAATGTACGATAATAGTTCCACTCTTGGTATGTAATCCCACCAGATTCGTAATCCGCGCCGCTCGTACTCCTGCATCGATAGCAGTCAGGGCTGAACGAACCTTGGGCAGCATCCCACCACTGATGGTTTCATCAGCAATGAGTGCCTGGACTTGGCTTGTATCCAGTTGTTCGGCAACACTTCCGTCGACCAGCACTCCTGGTACATTGGTAATAAAAACAACTTCGGTTGCATCGAGAGCCGTGGCAATGGCCCCCGCCGCCTCGTCTGCATTGACGTTGTAGGCACCATCTGAGCCAAGTGAGATAGGGGCAATCACAGGAATAACGTTCTGCGCCAAGAGGGTCTGCAGCACCTCAGAACGCACGCTCGTCGGCGTTCCCACCCGCCCCAGATCACCCTCGGGATGAAACGCTTTTGTCACCTGGATCAGCCCACGATCCACACCCGACAGCCCTTGAGCATCAGCCCCGGCAGCCATCAGCGCAGCGGTCAGGCGTGTACTCACGGCCCCACAGAGGACCATTTCAGCTGCCTGAAGAGCAGTCTCATCTGTCACGCGTAAACCAGCAACAAAGCTCGGCTCGCCACCGAGCGCTTGCTGAATAGCACCGATCTCCTTACCGCCACCATGGACTAGTACGGGTGTTGGCGTTATCGTCGTTATCGTGCGTGCAAGCTCATCAACGAATGCTGGATCGTCCAGCTCATTACCACCGATCTTCAATACGGTCGTTTGGAGCGAAGATGTTACTCGTGCTTCATTCATCATAGTTACAACTTATCTACGGCTCAAAAAAGGCCGGTCGTTTCCGCCAGCCCGAACATTGCATTCATATTTTGGATGGCCTGCCCGGCTGCGCCTTTGACCAGATTATCAAAACACGAGACTGCGATCAGCGTGCCCGGCTGCGCCAGCGTGAGCGACAGGACACATTGATTTGTGTGTGCCACACGCGCGATAGTGGCCATCTGTCCGGCTGGCAAAACTCGCACAAATGGCTCCTGATCATACGCTTCGGCATACAATCCTCGCACATAATCTTCCGTCCAATCACTGGGCACGCGCACATAGATTGTGCTCAGAATACCGCGATTGATCGGCAACAGATGTGGCGAAAAGATAATCTGTGGGGCGCTACCGTTGATCAGTCGTGCTGCTTCCTGCTCCATCTCGCCGACATGTCGGTGCACATGGCCAATGTTGTAGGGCGTCAGATTTTCACTTACCTCGACAAAGTGTGTATTTTGTTTGGGAACGCGTCCAGCACCAGAGACCCCCGACTTAGCATCAACGATAATCGTGGGGTCCGCGAGACCGCCCGCACGCAAAACAGGGGCGATGCCAAGCAACACACTGGTTGGGTAGCACCCAGGGTTCGCGATCACACGCGCATCGGTGAGCGCTACACGATTGAATTCTGGCAACCCATAAGGAACAGGCAACAACTCCGGCGTGGGATGATCCTGCTTGTACCAACGACTGTAAGCTTCTTCTGAAGTCAAACGAAAATCGGCTGAGAAGTCGATGACTCGCGTTCCCGCATCAAGTGCACGCTTGGCAACCTGTGCGGTGACACCATGCGGCAAGCACAAAAACACCACATCAACTTCGTAGAAGGGTGCATCGTCCAATGCTATCAATGGTGTATCCAGCGGACCAGGAAAGACCTCCGCCAATGTTTTGCCTGCCTGCGACTCTGAAGTCGTAAACGTGATGTGAGTCTCTGGATGGCGTCTCAACCAGCGTAACAACTCATATCCAGCATAGCCAGTTGTCCCACAAATACCAACTTTAATCATTGACAGACTCCTCATCGTATAAAAACCCCCTGGACGTTCTGTT
>JBCDFA010000227.1:0-12825 GCA_039178835.1 Chloroflexota bacterium | reverse complement strand
GGAGTATTGGATAGTTGCCTTCGACAGGCTCAGGCAACGTGGAGCGGTAGAGCGATTGAACACAGGACAGATTAAACGTTTCCAGCGAAGTAGTTGCCACGAACTCGTGTAGTGCCCGACCACCGCACACCTGCCGCGAGGCATGCGCCGCTAACATAGCAAGTGCCATCAGCGTCATATGCAGGTCCCCAGGGCGCCGCGCCTGGGCCGGGGGTACGGGGGGCGTCGGCCCACCCCACAAGGAGCAACAGAGCGGTGGAGTATTGGATAGTTGCCTTCGACAGGCTCAGGCAACGTGGAGCGGTAGAGCGATTGAACACAGGACAGATTAAACGTTTCCAGCGAAGTAGTTGCCACGAACTCGTGTAGTGCCCGACCACCGCACACCTGCCACGAGGCATGCGCTACCAAAGGCGAAGGGTTAGGAATGCCGGTGCAGTTTGTCGGTGGTCGGCTTGACCGTATGTCTGCTTACTTCAACCCTTTCTTTTGATACAAAGGGAGCGGTAGCTTGAAAAAGCGCAGGGGCAATCGAGCGGGAGAAACCAAGTCTATGTTATCAAACGGTGTATTTGTGGGCGCTGCGCCCCACGCCCCGCCAAAGGGACCAGCCCCTTTGCACCCCGCTGGCAGCGCTGCGCCCGCCAGACCACCCGCAAAGGATGCCCGTCATTTAATACGTCATGGAGTATCGACATCAGTGTCCTGCTCAACCATCACACGCGGCGTGGCGTCGGCACGCCCCGGCGAAAGACCATTACGAACAAACGCTTGCCTTTAGCGCAGAGGAACAGAGGTGCAGAGGGAGCCATGAAGCGATTGAGCGATTTGACCAAGTTGATGTTGTGGTGCACCTGGGTCGTAGCGGCGGTTTGCAACTGCCGTCTTGCGCAATGACAGAACGAAGCAGTGACGTAGCCCTGAAGCCCGCCGCTCAAGCAGCGGTCTGAGAACGATGCCTGCTGAAGCAGGCTGGGCTGGTTGGTCAGTACGATGTGAGCCGGATGTGGTTGACCAACGGGACTTTATTTGGTGCGGCCACGGGGGGCAGCCCCGACAGGTAATTCCAAATCAGAGTGGTCACGGGGCAGCCCCGACGGGTAATTCTAACTCAGAATGGTCACGGGGGCCGCCCCTGGGAGACGTCCCGACGGATTTGCTGCTAAAAGCTAGAACTTTTCAGTGATAGCGAGTTGTTCTATGCTCTTCGCTCAAACACTAGCTGTTCCGTAACCCTTCATCACAGCACCCCAACCGTACTATGGTCGCCGAGCATGAGCCGATAGGCCTTTGGTTTGAGCGGCGAGCGTGTAATCTCGTTGTGCCGCCCGATCAGGCTATCCTCCAAGCGGTGTGGCAGATCACGGATGGTGCAGTGCTCCAGCACAATCGAGTGTTCGATTTCGCTGCTTTCGATGGTGCAATGATGGTAGATCGAGGTGAATGGGCCAACATATGCATTGACAATTCGTGAATTCTCGCCAATAATCGCCGGGCCACGAATCGTACTATTGATGATTTCGGCCCCTTTCTCGATGATGACCTTCCCACTCAGCTGCGAGTCCCGATCCACATACCCATCCACAACGGGCGTCATCTCTTCAAGGACAAGGCGGTTTGCTTCGAGCATATCATCTTTTTTTCCTGTATCAATCCACCATCCATCGTGCACAAATGGATAGACTTGGCGCCCATTTTCGATCAGCCATTGCAGCGCTTCCGTGATCTCCAGTTCACCACGCCAGGAAGGACGGATGGACTCCACTGCTTCCCAGATACTGCTGTTAAACATATAGATGCCGACCAGCGCAAGATCAGAGCGTGGCTGTCGTGGTTTTTCGGTCAATCGCATAATGCGCCCATCCTGGTCGAGTTCGGCGACCCCATACTGCTGTGGATTGATCACCCGTTTGAGCACCACTTGAGCATCAGACTGGCTATCCTCAAAATGCTTGATCAAGTTTGAGATACCACCTTGTAGACAGTTATCGCCTAGGAACATCACAAAGCGATCATCACCAAGAAAGGGTCGGGCGATTTTGACGGCATGTGCCAGGCCCAGTGGCGCATCTTGTGGAATGTACTCAATCCGTACTCCCCACTGGTGTCCATCACCAACAGCGTTACGTATTTCATCACCCGTGTCACCAATAACGATACCAATTTCTTCAACTCCGGCATCACGAATCGACTCGATAACGCGGAACAGGACTGGTTTGTTTGCAACAGGAACAAGTTGTTTGGCACTGGTGTAGGTAATTGGTCGTAGGCGTGTTCCTTTGCCACCACTAAGCACTAAACCTTTCATTGTAGACTGCTCCTTGTATCAGAGTGGTAGCTCAGTGCCACCAACCTCGTTGACTATGAGGCCCTTCTTCAAAAAATGCAATGTTTGTATACGGTAAACGATTGTAACACGAAGATTAAAACATCACGAATCTTGCATTGTATACAAAAAGAAAGAGCCAAAGTTTATTGTACTTTGACTCTCCTTATTTCCGAAAGACGTTGCTATGACGGGAATTAGCGCTGTACGCGGATGGCCCCGTAGTAGTGGCTCTGCCAGTACTGTTCACCCAGGCTTGAGACCTGCACACCATAGCGTGGGGTCATAGCGTGAACAATGCGACCACCACCGACATAGAGTGCGACATGGGTGATACCAGCCTGACCTGTTGTACCAACAAAGAAGACGAGATCGCCAGGTGCAAGATTACCCATTGAACCAACCGAGGCACCATAGCGAGTGCTGAACTGTGCAGCCGCATTGTGTGGCAAGCTCACCCCGTATTGACTATACACATACTGGGTAAAGCCGCTACAGTCAAAGCCACCAGGGCCTGCGCCACCCCATACATAGGGTGAGCCCACAAACTGGAGGCCAAAGCTGGCTACATCGCCACTCGCAGGGATATCTGCGAAGGTAGGAGCAGCAGGTGCACTTGCGACAGGTGCATTACCACCACCGCCGCTGTTGACAATCTGTTGTGGTCGTGGCAATGCCGGAAAGTCACTGGTAGCCGGAACACGCCGTGACACATGGGGGGTAACATTAATGAGGTCACTAAAGACCCAGGCTGTGTCCCCACCAGAAAGTTGGATCTTATACCAATCGTTGTGCTTGCCGATTAGGTCATACTGTGTGCCAGAATCAACACTGCCAACCTTGGTATATTTTGAGTCGGGACCCTGACGAAGGTTTACCGAATTCTCGTTGATAACCCCAGAGAGTTGTGGATTAGCATCAGGAATTGTCTCGGCTTCCAAAAGACGGTTCACCACTGGGGCCTCAACACTAACATAATCTTGTTTAACCCAGCCAGATGCTCCGTCGGGAATACCAACGTGATACCAATCCTGATATGTTTCAATCAACTCAAGTTCGGTTCCAGCATTAAATTTGGTCATAGGAATGTAGTTCGTGCCGGGTCCGTCACGGAGTTGTAATCCTGACTCATTTACCGTACCGATTTTGGGTGGCGGCGGAGCTGGGATAACGCTTTCCTGTACCTCAAAAAGGGTAAATGTTGCATCTTCTGGTAGGTTAAGCCGCTCACCAGGAGCCCAGTACACTGGCTGTCCAACCGACTCGCGGACCTGGTACCAATCACCGAAACGGCCAATAACCTGTACTGATGTATCAGCCGACATACGCTCAACCGCATCATAATTGGTTCCTGGACCGCTACGAAGCATAATACGGTCACCAGCGATAGAGCCCTGGACAATAACCGGGGCAAGTGCTTCCGTGCGTGACACAAGCGAAAGCGGCACTGGCAGGTCGGATGTCTCTTCGAGTGGTGCATCACCAATCGTTGTCTGTGCATCAAGGCTCAGGGGGGCAATTGGTGCTACAAAGTCACCATCACCCGATGCAGGGGCAGATTGCTGTGTTGGGAGTAGCACACCTGGTTGAACCTGACTCAACACCAAGGCGAGTGGGAGAGTCAATGCAACAATGAGATGAAGTGCAAAGCGTGTGGGAAGGCGTGAAATAGACTTGAATGGGGAGCTCAGATGGGCTTGAGCTTGCTGATAGCGTTGACGTAGTGCATGTGACTGATTACGTCGTGAACGCTGCCGATTCGCACGTTGCTGCAGTTTGTCAAGGTCACTATAACCTGGCTGCAACAGAGACTCGTGCCTCTGTCCGATCATGTAACGTCTCCTTAGTTATGAGGCCAGGAGCATAAACAGGTCGCTACACACCTCCACGATAGGTATTGCATCAACTGCGATGTGGCCTGCTTACATAGGTTCGGAAATTGCGCGGAGTTTACCATAGGTTAGGGAAAGTTGCAAACTCACGATCCATTAATTTCACCCAAGCAATTGAACCACATGACTTGAGTGATGACATAGTCAAGTATATATATGTGTAATGACTTATACGATGCCTGTTTTTACCACAAACAGTACAATATTATAGTATTTTGCAATACAAAATTTTTGTTTCGTTTTAGGACAACATATAACCTGATTATCGGCATGTAAAGGTTAAGATGACTAGCCTACGACTAGTTGCCTTACATTAAGCGCATCTTAAAATGGTTTGTTTTTCTTGTCAAGTTGTCCAAGGCTATGCCTTCATAATAGAAAGAACCCCAAAATGTGTAAGACGTTTTTGAATTATACCGATTTTGCATGGAATGTGATAAGGAAGGAGGTTTAGTTCTGTGGCTCCTGTAGACGATCAACCAGCATTTCCAGCATCCCTGGACGTGGAAGGATAGCCCATTGATCGCCACCAACACCAAATGTGATCATAGTTTCATCTAAGACATACAATTCAACAGATTCAGGATTCATATCCTTCATTGACCACGCGAGTTCTATAAGCGTATCAGGAGGTATGTTCGTTTCTACATAGTTACGCAAGGCCGTCGACATGGCCTCTGTCTGTTGCAATGTATCAAATGTATGTTGACCACGTAGCTCTGCAAGAATAGCCAACAGTACTTGTTGCTGGCGTCGCATTCGGGCAAAATCATTATCAGTATGGCGTATACGACTGTATATGAGTGCTTGCGTTCCATCCATTCTTTGTGGCCCAGAGAGAAAGTGAGCAGTCATGTAACTGTAATCCATTGCGGGAAATTGTGGGTCATACAACTCCTTCTGCACCGAAACCGTGATTCCCCCTATCGCGTCGATAGCACCAGTAAAACCCACAAAATCAATATATACATAATGATCGATAGGAATTCCCAATAGTTGGCTAACTGTTGTCTGCACAAGATTACGACTTCCTTGGGGGGCATTGTAGGTTGTTCCCAATACATTAGCAGCATTGATCCGTGTATACCCATATCCTGGTACTTCAACCCATAGATCACGTGGGATGGACAACAATGCCACTCGTTGTTGTTGTGGATCGATATGTGCCACAACTATCGTATCTGTACGAGATGGCTCCGGCTCAGCGGGACGGCGGTCACTCCCAAGCAATAAAATAGTGACGGGCTCCTGTTTGGGAATTATTTGTGCGACAGGTTGTGGTATTGGAGTGCTAACCGGTACAGGGGTTGGAATAGGTGTATGTGTTGGTGTAGGATTGACACTCGGTACAACAGGCTCTAGTGATGGCGAAGGAACTGTGGTTGGTACAACGATCTGTGTTCGTGGTCGCTGAGTGGGAACAACTGTTGCTGTAGGTGTTGCTGGTGGAACATACATTGCCTGCACATTGTCGTAGATATTCAGAAAAGATATAAATGGTGGGACAATAATAAAGGCCACTAACAAACATAGTCCTATCAATGTCCCCATGCCTACATACCACAACATATGTCCCCATATCAAAGGCAGTTGTTTTTCCTCACGAGATTCTGGTACATCTAGAGGTGCCTGAGGAGCAAGAGATTCAGCTTCTCTCCCACGTATATTCGACTCAACAGGTATTTGGGATGCTGGAAGAATGTGCTCAGAATTTTTCTTTGTCGCAAAATGTGTATTATAATAGTCATAACATTTAGAGCATCGTGCTATATGAAAACCTATATGAACCTTTGTAGCTGTCTGTGTACCAGGCTGCAAACCGTGATCTAATAAATGTTTTACCTCACCACAGTCCATAAATAGTCCTTAGATGCTTGAATATCTGAGTCTGTATTACAGACAATGTACAAACTGAATAATCGCCATTTCGGCCACTATTCTAGCATGTACGTCAATTTGTCTAATAAAAGCAAAGATCCTAAATGGTTTGTTATACGTATATATTTTGTGTTGAACTTTATATTCAGGTTAAAGTTTCGTTGACACGTTGATCATTCTGCGCTACGATAATATAGATAGTCAAACTAATATCTAATTAGGAGGTGTGATGATGACCGAACAGGTATCACGAAGCGCACAGATTACCGTCATCGATCAATTTGTACGAGAGATCGCATGGAATGGTCAAAAGCAGGCAGCCCATATGCTCAATGACCCAGACATCGATTTGACCTTACCACAAATGATGACGCTTTCTGCAATTGCAAACTGTGGAACTTGTCGAATGAGCACGCTTGCAGGAACAACGCATCAGTCTGCAGGAACGCTTACAGGCATTGTTGATCGTTTGATTGAGGACGGACTTGTAGAACGAACGCGCAACGAGGGAGATCGACGTGTGGTGGAAGTGATGTTGACACAGGAGGGGCAACGTCGGTTGAACAATGCGCTTATGGCTTGCCAGGAGCACACACGCAACAAGCTAGCACATTTTAACGATGACGATTTAACTATGTTGACACACTTGCTACAACAGTATTTGTACAGTGTACAGAATGGCAATGGGACGGTTACATCGGATGATCTTGTTCAAGCAGTTGAAGCGTAATGTATTTGTAATGCAGGGAGAACTCATTCTATACTAATTCACACTCACACTTCACGTTACAGATGTGAGATATGTGTTAGAAGAGTGACACAAGGCGATAAAACGATAACCAGGCCCCACATCACCACGACCCTCTGCGCGACAATCCGCGCCACGTTTTGACAAGATCCCCCATGACGAGGTAACCATAAACGACAACCGTATCGCATGCTGATTTGTGCATTGACTCAATGCTGTCATGTGGCAGATAGGTGTGTACAGATGAGGCATGGTGCACTGTTGTTTGCCTACTATCATTTTAATGTAACAACCCAATTTCTCTCACGGCTCATACAACACTGTTTGATTTGTGCATCCAATAAGATCATGTTGTATGAGTCGTACTTCTCAACTCGACCTTTAGGATTTACCACATATACCATGAACCGTATCAACATCACCTAAGTGTGCTGTTCAACAGTCCGTCTTTTGTGATTGTATAACCAACCCTTAGGGTCTGGTCTTCTGTATGATATAATCTCCAACTGAACATGCATATACCCATCCACAGTTATAAGGTATCGCTATGCTTGACCAAATCGATCTGGAACGCTCTATCGATAAGAGTGAGTATAAGAAACTACTGCCAAAGTTATATGCCCACTTGTATGATATGGAACAGGCACTTGACGAAGCACGTATCCCAGTGATGATAGTCTTCGAGGGCTGGGCAGGAACATCAAAAATAGCGACTATTGGTAAGTTGACCCGCCGTCTCGATCCGCGAGGTATTCGCGTCCACTCTATTACACCACCCCGCACCTCTGAACGACAGTACCCCTGGCTATACCGATTTTGGCTCAAGATACCATCGTATAAGCAAATTGCTATTTTCAACCGCTCGTGGTACCGCCGCATACAGGCGGAACGAGTTCGTGGCGATCTTGGCGACCAGGAATGGCAAAAGCACTGTGAAGATATTGTCGCATTTGAGCGGCAACTGAGTGATGACAAAGCCATTATTTTGAAATTCTGGCTCCATATATCACAAAAAGAACAGAGCCATCGATTTCGTAAATTATCAGCCGATCCCCTGACATCGTGGCAACTAACCGATGAAGATCGCTGGCAGAACAAACACTATGAGCGCTTTCAGTCGGTTACTGAAGATATGATTGCTCGCACCGATACCTATCATGCTCCGTGGAAAATCATTCCGGCCACCAATAAACGTCACACCAATATTGCAGTGATCGAGACCATCCTTCATACAGTTGAATTGCGCCTGGGTACGATTGCGTCGAACTACGCTGATCAGAAACGCGATGTGTCTGACCAGAGTGGTTCTTCTTTTAGGCGCATATTGGATAATGCAGAATCACGGCAAGTAGAACAGCAAAGCCATACCAGCGAACCAGATCAGTCAGTTGATGTAGCAGCAGCGCCTCATACTATGCCAGGTATTCTCCAAAGGGTTGATCTGTCGCAAACAATTGGTGATGATGAATATCGCAAGGAGTTACGGAAACTCCAGGCCAAATTACATCTTCTGGGCTACCAAGTCTATACACAGAAGCGATCAGTTGTACTGGTCTTTGAAGGATGGGATGCCGCAGGCAAAGGTGGAGCAATTAAACGACTTACCGAGAAGATCGATCCACGCAGCTATATCGTACACGCTATTGCTGCTCCATCTGGTGACGATAAAAATCGTCATTATCTGTATCGATTCTGGCGTCGTTTGCCATCACGCGAGATGATCGCCATCTTTGATCGCTCGTGGTATGGCCGTGTACTCGTTGAACGTGTTGAGGGTTTTGCGCATCCTGCTGAATGGCAACGTGCCTATGCAGAGATAAACGAGTTTGAGCGTCAACTTATTGAATTTGGCACCATTGTATGCAAATTCTGGTTACATATCAGCCCTGAAGAGCAGTTGCGCCGCTTTGAAGAACGTCAGAATACGCACCATAAAGCCTGGAAACTCACAGACGAAGATTGGCGCAATCGTGAGAAGTGGCCTCAATATGAACAGGCTGCCGATGATATGTTGTTACATTGCTCCACACCATTTGCACCATGGACTTTGGTCGAGGCCGAAAATAAAAAATTCGCGCGGATCAAGGTGCTCAGCACAGTGGTACAAAAACTTGAGAGTCAGCTTGGAAAAGTCAACTTGTAAGCGATCCATTAGAGCTAGTGAAAAGAGGATGTTATGACGGAGTATGATTTTGCACGATACCTCAAAATTCGGAGCGCATACGATGCGCAGTTTGCGCCGGACAATACCAAAGTTGCGTTTCTCACCAACATCACTGGTGTTCCACAGGTGTGGCAGGTTTCTACCAATGGTGGTTGGCCAGAACAGTGTACCTTCTTTGATGATCGTGTCAGCTTTATTACGTACAATCCGGTGCGAGAATGCGCTGTCTTTGGCATGGATGTTGGTGGGAGTGAACGAACCCAACTCTATCTAATGACCGCAAATGGTGAGCATACTATCAGTCTGACAGGAACAGCACCTGAGGCTATTCATACCTTCGGTGGATGGTCACCCGATGGAACATCGATTGCCTTCACCACTAATCGACGTGACCCAGCGCATTTTGATGTGTATGTTCAGCCAGTGGGACCACGCGGAGAGGGAGAGGCCCAATGTGTTTATGAAGGTAGTGCTACATATCGAGTCGTTGGCTGGGGCCCAGACAGCACATGGTTAATCGTGAGCCAACATCACACCAATCTGCATAACGATCTCTATCGACTTGACCTCAACAGTGGCGAATTCCAACTGTTAACACCTCATAATGCAGGTGCACAGTTTATTGATATCAATGTTGCTCCTGATGGCAAGGGGCTCTATCTGGCAACCGATCTTAACAACGATTTTGTCCGTCCGGCTTATTTGAATCTATCGACGCTTGAACTACAGCGCCTTGATGATATGTCTTGGGATGTGGACATAGTACGGCTTTCGCCCAATGGTCGCTTTCTTGTCGTTATCACTAATGAAGCGGGGTACTCAAGCTGGCACATCCGCGACCTGGTTCACGAACAGGACCTACCTGTTCCGACCAGTCCGGCAGGCATGTGCATGTTTGCCGATTTTGCTCATGACTCCTCGGTCTTAGCGTTTACCTTGACTGGCCCACAGCATCCAGCCGACGTGTGGATGTACGATCTCCAAAACAACCAAACGTGCCAGATTACCCATAGCTCATTGGGAGGAATTCCACGTACACGATTTGTGGTACCAGAACTGATCCATTACCCCACCTTCGATCAGCGACACATTCCTGGATGTCTGTATCTTCCTCAGAGAGCCACCGAAACCCCACCACCTGTCATCATTGATGTGCATGGTGGGCCCGAAAGCCAGCGACGTGTTGAGTTTAATCCGGTGTATCAATATCTTCTCCACTGTGGATATGCTCTTTTTGCGCCAAATGTGCGTGGTTCAACCGGATATGGTCGCGCCTATAGTCATCTGGACGATGTTGAAAAGCGCATGGATTCCGTCAATGATCTGGCACATGCGGCCTACTGGCTAAAAGAGTCAGAGATGATCGATCCTCAGCGCATTGCGGTGATGGGTGGTAGTTATGGTGGATTTATGGTGCTTGCAGCGCTTACCAACTACCCCGACCTTTGGACTGTTGGTGTCGATGTTGTCGGTATTGCCAACTTTGTGACCTTTCTCGAAAACACCAGCCCATGGCGGCGACATTTGCGCGAGGCTGAGTATGGATCACTTGAGCGAGACCGTGAATTGTTGGAGCGTATCTCGCCCATTCATAAAGTTGATCAGATCCGCGCACCGCTTATGGTTGTTCATGGCGCAAACGACCCGCGTGTGCCTATTGGTGAAGCAGAACAAATCGTCGAGTCTATCAAACAGCGCAATGGCATTGTTGAATATCTACGATTCGACGACGAAGGCCATGGCATTGTCAAGCTGACCAACCGCTTGATCTGCTATCCAGTCATTGAGCGCTTCCTCAACACCCATTTGCAGTCACCATCTTGATTGAACATAAACGTCACTAAGGTAATAGACAGCCTGGATAAAGAGGTAGGCATTCGTCTATCTCTTCTTCATATTGTTTGTTTCTTACACTAAACCAAAATGGCCACATCGACAAGTTGCAGTATTTGTGAAATGAATAAAGCGCATTCCCAAATCATAAGCCCAACCAAACAATTCACTACGGGGCACGTTCAATGCTCTATCAAAATACACCTCGCTATTTGGCCATATCCTTCTATTGTTGGTATCACAGGTGTAATTTTTATCATCCCCAAGCCATCTCCATCAGCGACACGAGTACAACTGCACGCAACGTTGACGTGCACACATGGCCGTGTTACAATACGTGCCGTTAATAAAGCACTCGCCGGCGTAGCTCAGTTGGTAGAGCAACTGTCTTGTAAACAGTAGGTCACCAGTTCAAGTCTGGTCGCCGGCTCCATCTTCCTAGTGCCAAATCCCACTTATTATTAATATATACTTTCCCCGTTCAGCCACGCTCATGGCCACGTTCACGGTTCTTTTGTGGTGCGTTGTGATGCTCAAGACCAGATACTTAAGCGTTCGCACACATGGAGTAAGAAAACTGCTTGTCTCCCGTCTCGACTGTAACTTTTGACAGGGTCAGACGTATATACAGTGCTGAAACCGCACACAGCACCACTTAGTTAGGAGGAAGCACATGACCACCCGGCGGTTACGCATCGTAGCTGTATGTACATTAGTCCTGGTTCCGTTAGTAGCCATCATTGTTTTATTTCAATTCACTCCCCGTTGTTATTATGTTAGAGGTTGCTATACCTCGTATGACCTACTGGTCTATGCCACTCAGGAATGGCTAAACCATAGCCTGCCCTATTCGCTGTTTATTCTCACCATTTATGGTGTATTATTGCTAGTACACGCAAAAGTGCCACTCTTCCCTGCGATGATAGCACAAGTTGCACCGGTGTTGGTCATACTCGCTTCAGTATTCTACCCCCCGTTCGTTGATTGGTTGTTTTTAATACCTATGTCTATGCACCTTACCGTGTATGGGCTCTTTCTCGGCCTGGAGATATGGCGGCAACGCATCCTCATCAAGTACTCAACGTATGCTGTGGGACAAAACGCGGAATCTGAACCAAGAACAGGAGTAACCATCTAACATCAAGAAACCAGGTCAACAATACTGACCTGGTTGATGATTCTTTTTGACACTCTTCATAAGTCGAAGGGTGATGAAAGTCCAAATCTTCCAATGGGCCTACGTCCAAACGTGCCCGTTTCCGTACCCTCAGCGAGTCGACCATTCGACAGGCTCACGGTCGGCTCATATGCCAACCTGCTTTGGTGGCGAGCGTAGGTTGAGCGTGTCGAAACCGCAGCGTGGCATCACCTGTGATGCGAAGAAGAGATCAGAACATCTTGAGCTTTCAAGTGAACGCCTTCAAGCAACGTTTCAGTACTCTGGAGCGAGTCGATGCAAATCAAGCTTTCGGAAGCCGTGTGTAGTGTACGTAATGACCTTGTGCACCGGGCTTCCGGAAGGTCGTATACAAAGCTGGCCTACCACGCCTTCGCTGCGTGAGTCGAAGGAGGGTTTAGGCAATCCCAATGGTACCGCCATTGGTGACACGACCACGTTTCAGAACGCTGCGCGAGTCGATGCAAATCAAGCTTCCGGAAGCCGTGTGTAGTGTACGTAATGACCTTGTGCACCGGGCTTCCGGAAGCTGGTCTACAACGAATACTCAGCGAGTCGAAGGTTTGATCAGGTCTGAGTTGATGTATCAGATTATGTCCGTATGTCGGTTTCAGTACTCTGGAGCGAGTCGAAAGATAGGTAGCCGAAAGATCGGCGAATGTCAACCGTATTCTATAAGTTTCAGTACTCTGGAGCGAGTCGAAAGATAGGTAGCTCATTCCAGTGCCGGCATTCTCAGCCGCATTGGAGAGTTTCAGTACTCTGGAGCGAGTCGAAAGATATGTAGCTCAGGTCTTCGAGGGCGAG
>JBCDFA010000226.1:0-12840 GCA_039178835.1 Chloroflexota bacterium | reverse complement strand
ATCCAACATCTGAGTTGTCGCCTTTGCTTGAGGAAGGGGAAGAGTTATCGGGTGGGCAGGCCACCGTGTTCGACACCACCCGCAATGCGTTTGCCCATCCTGCTCCAGGTCTGGAACGTCAGGATGAGCTTTTCTTTTTCGTGGGCAATTCATTCTTCAATCAGAACTGGGTAACTGCCCCCGCTTCGACCACCGCACGTGATGGACTTGGGCCATTCTTCAACTCGCGTTCGTGTGCAGGATGCCACTTTCTGGATGGTCGTGGCCGTCCGCCAGAACAGTTTGGTGAGGTATCCACCGGCTTTCTCATGCGCCTGAGCATTCCCGGCGAAACGCTGTACCACGCGCCGATCACCGAGCCAAACTATGGCGAACAGTTGCAAAACCAGTCAATCGAAGATGTCCCGACCGAGGGCGAAATCAGAATCACACATGAAGAGATTGAGGGTGAGTTCACCGATGGCACACCCTACACACTACAAAAACCAATCTATACGCCCGTCGATCTAGCGTATGGGGAACTCCACCCAGAGACGATGTTCTCGCCACGCGTGGCCAACCAGATGATCGGTCTGGGCCTGCTCGAAGCGGTGCCAGAGCAAACTCTGCTCGATATGGCCGACCCAACCGACCAGGACAGCGATGGTATCTCGGGTCGTCCCAACTACGTCTATGATGTGTACAACGATCAGTTGGCGATTGGGCGCTTTGGCTGGAAGGCCAATCAGCCGCATCTGTTGCAACAGGTTGCCTCTGCTTTCCTGGGCGATATTGGTATCACCACGGGGCTCTTCCCCGATCAAAACTGCTCTGATTTCGAGGTTGAGTGTAGTGACGCCTTCGCTGGCGATGAGACCGAAATCGCCGATGACGATCTCCTCAAGGTCGTACTCTACTCCAGTTCGCTGGCCGTGCCTGCCCGACGTGATTGGGATGATGCAACGGTGCTGGAGGGTAAACAACTCTTCTTCGAGGCAGGTTGCATCTCGTGCCATGTGTCACGATTGGAGACAGGTGTGCATCCGACAATCCCGGCGCTCTCGCACCAAACGATTTACCCCTACACCGATCTGTTGTTACACGATATGGGTCCAGACCTCGCCGATGGCCGTCCCGATTTCCAGGCCACGGGCAGCGAATGGCGCACTCCGCCACTGTGGGGCATCGGGCTGTTTGAAACGGTCAACGGACACACAAACTATCTGCACGATGGGCGTGCACGTAACCTGATGGAAGCGGTGTTGTGGCATGGTGGCGAGGCTGAGGCTGCAAAAAACAATGTCTTGAATTTCGATGAAACTCAACGCGAAGCACTGATCGCCTTTCTGGAGTCATTATGAGATATCTCTGCTATCTCTGTTGGTGTATCGTGTTGCTCGGTGCCTGTGCACCGACCGCCGAAACACCACCATCAACTGTTGTACCAACCACCCCTGATACACCAACAGACGTGGTCGAAGCAGATAGCACCAGTACTGTGGAATCGAGTGAAACAGACGACAACTTTGATCGTCAGGCGATGTTGCAAAATCTGACCGACAGCGTTATTGTACCTGCCCACGAGGAATTTGCTACGCGTACAACCGACCTGGTTCAGGCGGCCCAGACTCTCAGCAACGACCCAACCGAGGCCAATCTTGAGGCTGCACAACAGGCGTGGCAAGAAGCACTGATCGCATGGCAGCCACTTATGCTCTACGAGGTCGACAACATCCGCCTGACTGTGGCACGCAGTGGTATCAACAAATGGCCGTCTAACACCGAGTTTATCGAGGACTTTATCGCTGAGAGAGATACAATTGATGCGGAGTTTGTGGGCGGCATCGGCGCGACTTCGCGGGGTCTTCCCGCACTTGAGTACCTGCTCTTCGACTCGGCTGGCGATAATGCTGCGGTGCTGGAAGCACTGAACGAGCGTCCCCAGCGTATGCAGTATGTCGTTGCCACGGCACAGGCGCTCAACAACGATGCCGAAACCCTCCTACAGTTCTGGTCACCCGACGGCGAGAACTATGCGGCTGAATTTGTCGCGCGTGACAGCAGTGGTGAGGTGATGCAAAGCGCCGTCAGTGAGCTATCGAACGAGTTGGTCAACACCCTCGAAACATTGGTGCAGACTCGCTTAGGCGATCCACTGGGCCGCAGCAATGGCGGTGAAGCCCAGCCTGAGCTGGCCGAAGCAGCACTGAGTGGCACATCTCTTCCAGCCATCGTCAGCACCATTGCTGCCTTCCAACAAACGTTTACAGGGGAAGAAGGGATGGGGTTCGATGATTATCTGGTCAGCCTGGATCTGGACACCACCGATCAGCCACTCGCAGAACGCATCGTACAGCAATCCGAGTCGACTATAACTGCACTGGAGGCTATCGAAGCACCGCTGCATATAGCCGTCGTTGAGCAACCTGAGCAGGTCGAGGCGGCATATGAAGAAGCCCGTAGCTTGCTGGTACTGGCCAAGGTCGATATGGCAGGCACCCTTGGGGTAACGCTCACTTTTGGTGATGCCGACGGCGACTGATGCGTGCCACTCTGTACAATCGGCTCAATACACCGGTTGGTATTCTCCCACTGGTGGTATTGCGGGTGGCTTTTGGCCTGTTGATGTTCGCCAGCACGGTGCGCTTCCTCGTAAATGGCTGGGTCCACACCTTCTACATTGCGCCATCGTTCCACTTCACCTACTACGGCTTCGGGTGGGTGCGACCACTCCCAGAGCCCTGGCTCATCAGCATCTATGTCCTTATCGCTCTCCTCAGCCTGTGTATTGCGGCAGGGCTCTACTATAGAGCAAGCATCGTCCTGTTTTTCTTCCTGTTCACCTACACCGAACTGCTCGACAAGACCTACTACCTCAACCACTATTATTTCATCTCGCTGCTGAGCTTCCTCTTGATCTGGCTCCCCCTGCATCGGGCCTGGTCGCTGGATGTGTGGCGAAGCCCTGCGTTGTACCGCCCAACCATTCCTGCGTGGACACTTGGCGTATTCCGGTTGCAACTGGGGCTTGTATATGTCTTCGCTGGTATCGCCAAGCTCAAATCCGACTGGCTACTCGAAGGGCTGCCTCTTCGCATCTGGTTGCTCGAACACACCAACTTTCCGCTCCTTGGTGCTTGGTTCGACCAGCGCTGGTTTGCCCTGCTGATGAGTTGGGCAGGCACCCTCTACGATCTCACCATCCCGCTCTGGCTGTTGTGTCGCCGCACTCGTCTGCTGGCCTACGGTGCCGTAATCGGCTTTCATATGATGACGGCGATGTTGTTCCCGATTGGGATGTTTCCCTGGATTATGATCGCATGTACACTTGTGTTTTTTGATGAGCAGGATTATCAAAACATGTGGTTGCTGTTCCAGCGATTGCGGCATTTCCGCCAGACCCAGCCAGCCCCCATCGGCCAGCGGAGACTCAAAGAAGCGGGCACTGCTCATCAGTCGATTGGCCACACAAAGCTGGTGGCCGCCGTCCTGCTCTGCTTCTTCGCTGCACAGTTTGTGCTTCCACTGCGTCACTGGCTTTACCCAGGCAACGTGACTTGGACCGATGAGGGCTTTCGCTTTGCATGGAATGTGATGTTGGTGGAGAAGACCGGACACGCGACGTTTTTTGTGCACGATCCGGTGAGTGATCGCGAGTGGGATGTCTACCCCAACGACTATCTGACCTATCAACAGGAAAAGCAGATGGCGTTTCAGCCAGACATGATCCTGGCCTTTGCACACCACCTGGAAGAGCAGTTCGTGCAGCAAGGCTACCCTGATGTCGCTGTTCGCGCCGAAGTCTATGTAAGCCTCAACGGACGGCCCAGCCAACTCCTGATCGATCCCACTGTCGATCTCACGCAGGAACAAAACTCCCTTGCACCAAAGACATGGATATTGGCTGAGGGTGAGTTGGGGAGGTAGATAAAAACAAGGCCGCTCCACAACCTGTGAAACGGCCCAATTCAAAACGATCTAACTTTACGTGACTTCAAAGCGCTGAACTACACATCCAGATTCTTGACTTCCAGCGCGTGGGTCTGGATGAAGCGCTTGCGTGGTGGCACCATATCGCCCATCAGCATCGTGAAGGTCTCATCGGCCTGCTGAGCATCCTCCAGCGTCACCTGGAGAATCGTGCGATTCACAGGGTTCATGGTGGTTTCCCACAGCTGATCCGCGTTCATTTCACCAAGCCCTTTGTACCGCTGAATGTGCGCCTTTTCGCGCTGATCCTTGGAGAGCGTTGCGAGATGTCGCTCCAGGGCTGGGTCATCGGGAATGTACAACTGTTCACCCTTACCAACCTTGACACCATAGAGTGGTGGTTGAGCAATGTAGAGATGTCCACTCATAATGATCGGTCGCATATAGCGGAAGAAGAACGTGAGCAAGAGCGTGCGAATGTGGCTGCCATCAACATCAGCGTCCGTCATCAGCACCACCCTATGATAGCGCAGTTTGCTCAGGTCGAACTGCTCACCGATGCTTGCGCCAATCGCAGTGATAAGCGCCTTCACCTCATTATTGGAGAGCATCCGGTCGAGGCGACTCTTCTCAACATTGAGGATCTTACCACGTAGCGGGAGAATGGCCTGAAAGCGTCGGTCACGCCCCTGCTTGGCCGAACCACCAGCGCTATCACCCTCGACAATGTACAGTTCACAACGGGCCGGATTCGTGTCCGAACAGTCGGCCAGTTTACCAGGGAGCGAGAAGCCCTCCATCGCCCCTTTACGCGAGGTTTCACGGACTTTCTGGACCGCTAGCCGGGTCCGGGCTGCCGAGATACTCTTCTCGATAATGCGCCGCGCATCACCAGGGTTCTCCTCAAGCCATGCCGCAAACGCATCGCCAAAGGCACTTGTAACTGCACTCGAAGCCTCAGGACTCACCAGTTTCTCTTTCGTCTGCGAACTAAATTGTGGGTCCTGTAACTTGACACTGATTACGGTAGTTAGTCCCTCACGGACATCATCACCGGTCAGATTAGCTTCGTTCTCTTTGAGCAAGCTCTTGGATCGTGCATAGCTGTTGATCACACGTGTCAGTGCGGTACGAAAACCACTCAGATGCGATCCACCATCAGCATTGTTAATGTTGTTGGCAAACGCATAGATGGAATCTGTATCAAAGGTTTCGGTATACTGCAACGCCACCTCTACCGACACATTGTTGGCAACACGCTCAACATAGAATGGCTGCTTATGCAACACGTTTTTATCTTTATTCAAATGGCGGACATAAGATTTGATACCGCCCTCGAAATAGAAATTCACTTCCTTATCAGCACGCTCGTCAATAAAGTGGAAGCGCAACCCTTTGGTCAGATAGGCCATCTCGCGAAAGCGTTGTGAAAGCGCCTTGAACTGGTAATCGACACCTTCTCGAAAAATCTCTACATCAGGCAGAAAGCTGGTAAAAGTGCCCTGTCTATCACTCGGGCCGACTGGAGCCACCGCTGCCTTTGGTAAACCAGCCTCGTACTCCTGAGTCCAGAGTTGCCCATCTTTGTGGACTTCAATACGCATCCACTCAGACAACGCATTGACCACACTCAGACCAACACCATGCAACCCTGAGGAGACCTTGTATGAGTCCGCATCGAATTTACCACCTGCGTGCAGCACCGTCGCAGCAAGCTCTAGTGCAGAAACACCTTTGGTAGGATGAATGCCAACCGGAATGCCACGGCCATTATCCTCCACAGTAACAGAATAATCATCTCGAATAATGATATTGATACGATCTGCGTAACCCGCCAGCGCCTCATCAACTGAATTATCAACAATCTCACGGATCATATTGTGCAGGCCATTAATGTCCGTTGGGCCAATGTACATACCGGGGCGTTTGCGAACTGCCTCGCGCCCTTCAAGAACGGTAATACGGCTAGCAGTGTAGTCGTCGTTTGTTTCCATAGGTTTAACTGCCATAATGTTTACTTCACTCCTCGTAAAACCATATACACAGTGCCTGATTGTCTGGCATATGTACAAGCTATGATCAACGTTTGATCCTGATTACTGTGGTGATGGATGTGGTACAGGGATCGTCGAGTGCCAACGCTGTAGCTTCTCGCGGTAAAAGGCCATACGCGCAGCCCATAAACCACTGCCAATGTAGGCACTGCCAAGCGCTGCTGCAACCAGCCCAACAGACGATGTTGCAAAGGCATTCCAGATTAAACCTGTACCGGCTGTTATAAGAAAGATAAGACCCAAAAAGAAAAGTGTGCTCCAGAAGTTACGTCGGACAATGGTGAAACTGGCACGAATTGCATGCAAAGGACCAATACCACTGACTGCAATAGCTTCAGGAGTAAATCCAATATAAATACTCATCCAGAAGATGATCACGATCAGAAATCCTAGAACAAGCCCTCCCAACGGTGGACTTACAACCATCAGGACGCCGGTAAAAAACAAGAAGGGAATACCAAGAGCAAACCCAAGACCATAGGCAATACCGACATACGCAAGGAGGCTGAAACTGGCTTTCCTTGCCTGTTGAAACCACGCAGTTCCATCATCCTCATCCTGCCGCACAGCTACTGCCAAGCGCGTCAGAAAGATAGCACTCACAGGTAACAACAGAACATTGACTCCTACAAATGCAGCGAGCAGCAACGGCAAACCGCCAATCTCAACCGTCATCACCTGTGGGTTGAGCGCTTGTGGGGCTGGATATGGCAACGACAATGATGCAAGAAAAACCGAAAGTAGCATATTGGGTGGTGTTGCAATCACTTGCCCTTCCGTACCATCACCCCCCATTGAGTACATGGTCAATGTTGGGGTAAAGTTCAGAACGGCAATAGACTGCCACATGTTCCATTGACCTGCACCACGAAGTTGATCGTACTGGTCAAGCAACTCCTCTTGATTTTGATTTGTTGTTGTTTGTGGAAGATTCTGTGCAAACGTTACGAAATCATCGATTAGGGGGCCCAAAGAGAACTGAATACCAAACCATACACACAAATTTAGTATTAATGGTATTAAAATAACCAAAGGGCGTCGATTGATTGCTCTGTATCCCTCACTTATTGTGTCGATAATTGTTGAGTTTTGAGGCTTATTGACGGTCAAAACAAATCCTCCAAATGTAATCTTATTATACCACAGATTCGCACTTCCTGCTCTTTTTTAGAACGTTTGTTTGTGTATTGATGTTGCCACGGGTGTTATAATGCGATAGCACTATTTCTCAATCTAC
This sequence comes from Chloroflexota bacterium, assembly GCA_039178835.1. Lineage (GTDB taxonomy): Bacteria > Chloroflexota > Chloroflexia > Chloroflexales > Roseiflexaceae > AL-N1. The sequence goes on along the minus strand of JBCDFA010000226.1, from coordinate 5,640 downwards.
AGTGGATCACCAATTGTCATGGTCATCGTAGAGTTGCGCTTGATGGCCTGATAAGGTCCACCTGCCAGTATTGTATAAAATCAAAGCGATACATACCTGAGACCTGTATCGTTGCTCAAAACAAACAGGCATCTGGTGAAAAATCGTACCAAACTGACCGTTTGTACTGAGGAAGAAAGCTAGTGGTTTCAACATCAGGACAACTACACCACTTATTCCAGACAGTTCGTGGTTGGTTAGCAAGTTATATTGTAGCCCTGTGTGCCGTTATTGCAACGGTCCTTATCAAACAGATCATCAACCCATATATCGAGATCCCCAACCCGCTACTTCTTTTCTTCGCACCTATTGTTATTAGTGCGTGGCATGGCGGTATTGGGCCAGGTCTGTTTGCAACGGTGTTATCGGTATTGGCCAGCGACTACCTCTTCATACCACCGACTTTTTCTTTTTTCAATTATCAGGATGGGTTTGGGATCTGGCTTGTACTTTTTGCTTTTGAGGGTGTGCTCATTAGTCTGTTTAGTGCTACCAGCCGACGCAACCAGCGCAAGTTGAGTGTGCGTGAGCAACAACAGGCTTCTGTGGCCAAGCTAGGTCAACGCGCACTTGCAAGTACCCCAACTTCCCTTCTGATGGAACAGGCTGTGGCCTTGATCGCCCGCGATCTGAATGTGACACACTGTCAAATTCTTGCGCTACAGCCAGACAAACAAGAACTGCTGCTGCAAACTGGTGTCGGATGGCGATCTGAGCTTATTGGCAAGACCCGTATCCCCGTCAATACAGCGTCGCAGGCAGGCTACACACTTGAGGCTAAAGAACCTGTCATCGTAACCGATCTACGTACAGAGACGCGTTTCCCTGGCATTCCGCTCTTTCACGATCAGGGCATTGTGAGTGGTATCAACGTCATTATCGAGGGCCGAGAAAATCCATTTGGCATCCTCAGTACCCATACCACCCGTCGACGGAAATTCACAGAAGACGACATTTCATTCCTCCATGCGGTCGCTAATGTGCTCGCAACCGCCATTGAACGTGAACGAGCAGAAGAGGAAATGCGCTCAAGCGAAGAACGTCTTAAAACAATCCTCCAACAGATGCCCTCTGGCGTGATGATTGCCGATGCTCGTTCTGGGCGCCTAATACTGACCAATGAAAAAGTCGAGCAGATTATGCGCCGACCCATTCAAACAACCAACAGCTTCGACCAACACGACCAGTATGTTGGCTTCCACACTGACAGACAACCATACCGCCCTGAAGATTGGCCCCTGATGCGAACCATACGTTCTGGGGAAGTTATTGTTGATGAGGAGATCGATATTCAACGAGGCGATGACACATCCGGCACGATCCTGGTGAGCGCATCACCCATCAAGAATCATCTTGGGCAAGTCGTAGCTGGTGTGGTAACCTTCCTTGATATCACTGAGCGTAAACGGGCTGAGACAATGCAGCGATTCCTCGGCGAAGCCAGTACTCGTCTATCCTCTTCTCTGGATTATGCGACCACTATGCAAACCCTGGCCCACGTCGCCATACCGACACTCGCAGATGTGTGCACTATCCATGCCTTGACAGAGGATGGGGTCATACGTCAGCTTGCGGCTGCTCACACAGACATTACCAAAGAGCATATTCTCTGGGACATAGAACGCCACTTTCCTGTTGATCCTGAGAATACCTATGGCATTATGCGCGTTATTCAGACTGGTCAGGTAGAACTGCTCTATGAACCACCGATGCCCAGATGGAAACAACACATTCCTAGCACTGAACATCACGGTATGCTGACTCAACTCGACATACAATCACACCTTTGTTTTCCACTTACTGCACGAGGCAATATTCTGGGTGCCATCAGTTTTATGTTGACCCAATCGGATCGTCACTACACCGCCAACGACATCCCCCTGATAGAGGAATTCGTGCGGCGTGCAGCCACCGCTGCCGACAATGCACGCCTCTATCTGGAAGCACAGGAAGCCGTCCGCACCCGTGATCAATTCCTGTCTATTGCTTCGCACGAACTCAAAACACCGCTCACATCCTTACGTGGCTATGCCGAACTATTTCAGCGACGGGCCACACGTGAAGGCACGCTCAAAGAACGAGATCAGCGTGCCCTCACCATTATTCTTGAGCAATCTTCACGCCTGAACCGTCTGATCGACTCGCTCCTCGATCTTTCGCGTATTCAGATGGGCCGACTGGGCATCGATCAAGCCCCCATCGATATGCGTGAACTGACCCAACGTGTGGTAGAACGGACTCGAATGAGCGTCGATCAACATACACTCGATCTACACAATGTTGAACAGCCATTGATGGTGCAGGGTGACGAGTTACGACTTGAACAGGTCCTGCAAAATCTCATTCAGAACGCCATTAAATACAGCCCTGAACATAATATGATTTCTATCCGGGTTGAACGCCATGAACACACAGCCCATATCTCAGTGATCGATCAAGGTATTGGCATACCAACTGAAGCACTTCCCAGGCTGTTCCGCCGTTTTTATCGGGCCCAAAATGTCGACCCCAAGCGCATCAGTGGTATGGGTATCGGATTGTTTCTCGTAAAAGAATTCGTTACACTACACGGTGGCGAAGTAATCGTCGAAAGTCAGGAAGGCATTGGAAGCACATTCACCGTCTCTTTGCCACTCGTCACATCGCAGCACAACGACCACTCACGAGAAGAAACGGTCGCCGCCTGAACACGCATTAACCCATCCCTTTGAGATACGTTTTGAAATTACATATATGGTAGAGAACCATGACCGACTCATCTAATCACCCATTTGAGGGTTTTACGAATGAAATACTGGAAACCCTGGTCACACCGGGGATTACTGAGCGCTGGACTGCCGTACAAACACACTTGCATCCAGTCCTCATTGCGCTGGTCGAACAGATCCGAGTTGAAGGAATGCGGCGGTTTCCACGCGAGTGGCCCCTATACGAAGTGAGCTTCAAGCATCAGCGCTTTGTCATGCGTGATGGCAAGCGCGCACCTATTGATGAATACCACTTTGTACTCGACCGACCACCACGAGGCACTGGCATCTATGTCGCAGTCAGTAGCGCGGAACAACTCATTCTCATCACCCTCCAACTCTCCCGCAAACGCAAGAGCGATCTACGCACCGTTTGGCAAGCAGGTCGAGTTATCTGGCAATCGCTCATCGAAAGAACAACAGAAGTGCGTTTTGCGAATGAACCGTCCGTGTCAGTTGAACTGCTACCTGCCACAACAGACGAAACGGCTGATGAAACGCCACAGCAGGCTCCCCAGACAACCTGGCTTGATCAGTATCTGAATAGTCGTCGAGCATCAACACTACTGGCCGGATTTGCCTACCGCTGGGATAATGAGCAGATCACCCAGCCGGCCTTTGCCCAACAAATCATTGAAGATGTGCTCGCCCTATTTCCACTTAACGAAGCGGTTATGGAGCAGGCTGAGGCGCTAGACCCACGCAGTGCAGCCCTACTGCGTGAACGCCGTCTGAACTACAATCAGCTTACGCTGCCACCTATCGAAACCATCGTAGAACATATTCAGTCACGTGGCTTCACCTTTGCCGATGCCATCATCCGAGCGTATCACGTCGCGCTGCAAACCAAACCCCTTGTTATTCTGCCCGGCATCTCAGGAACGGGCAAGACCCGTTTGACACGCCTCTATGCTGATGCAGTCTACCAGCAGACACTCACTCAGGGCCAGGACAACGATCACTACCTGATTGTTGCGGTCCAACCAGATTGGCATAACGCCCGTGATCTGCTCGGCTACTACAACGCCATCACCAGCACCTTTCATCCTACGCCATTTCTGCTCTTCTTGCATCGTGCCGCGTCCGATCCGGCCATGCCTTATTTTGTGTGTCTAGACGAGATGAACCTGGCCCGCCCAGAGTATTATCTGGCACCACTTTTGTCGGCATTGGAAACAGAAGGACATCAAATTGATCTGGGAGCACCAGGGGGTACCATCGAATGCATTACAGGAGAGGTGTTGCCAAACCCCTTCCGTCTACCACTGAATATACGGTTTACCGGAACCGTTAATATTGATGAAAGCACCTACACCCTCTCAGATAAATTGCTGGACCGCGCAAATGTCATCGAACTCACCGATGTCGATCTTGAGACATTTCGGCAAAACTATACCGAAACGATAGACGAGAGCGCATGGCACATTATCACAGAAGTACATGCGATCCTGACTCGTGCAGGGCAACCTTTTGGATACCGCACCGTCGCCGAAATGCTGCGTTATATAGAAAAAGCGCAGGGTGTGATGCCAGTCGAACAGGCGCTTGACCAACAGATCAAGCAAAAGATGTTGCCCAAACTCCGTGGCGACGACACACCCCGCTTGCGTCGTGCATTGACAGCCCTACTCGAATTGTTATTGGATCAGCCGCAAAGTGCGTGGAATAAAGCCACGGCCATCGATGCAGACACCCTTGAGCAAGCCCCTTACCCTGACTCAGCCGAAAAGGTACGCCGTATGCTGGAACGGTTGGATGCCGACGGATTTACGGATTTTTACGGGTAATTCTCCACACAAAAGCGCTCCATTTCAATACGAAATAGAGCGCTTCTCTCACGATACTATAGAATGTTGAAAGCTATACTACGGATTGGGATTTGGTTCATTCCCCTCAGTTGGTTCTTCAGCGGTCGCTGTATCTGGCTCAGGTTCTACTGCTGACGCAGAGTCCGAAGCCTCATTGTCTTCTGAAGCGGACGTGTCAGCTGGTTCCTGCGCCTGTTGTTCAAGACCTTCTACGCTGACAAATGGTACCAGGCCTTGATCCCCAGAAGTGAATTGTGGAAGTACACCATCCCACTTCTCAATGTAACGCAGTTGGAGCAACTCAGGTGAAATCACCTCTCGCTGCAACCGAAGTGCTTCGGCTTCAGCCTGGGCACGGGCAAGACGTGCTTCAGCAGCGGCTTCGGCTTGAGCTACTTGCTGTCGAGCTTCGATCTGTGCACGCTCTAACTCTCGCTCGGCACGTAGTGCATCCTGTTCTGCTACCTGCTTGGCCTCGATCGCACGACTAAACTCTTCGCTAAAGTTAAATTCGGTGATTGATAGCGCCTCAATCTCGATACCACTGGGAGCCAGTCGCTCAACTAACACGTCACGAATGGTGTTAGAGACCTCGGGACGTTGTGTGATAAGCTGTTCTGCAGTAAACTGCGCGGTCGCCGCTTTGACCGACTCCTGAACGGCAGGATCAATAACAACACTTTCATAACCAACCCCGATAGAACGAATAAGTTCACCTACTTCATCTGGGATGGGGCGATAGTTCAGAACAACTTGGGTGGTCACATTTTGCAGGTCACGTGATGCTGCAGCAGAATCTGATTCCAACCGTTGTGTTCGCACATTCACATGTACGACTGTCGTGATAAACGGCATACGGAAATGTAAACCCTCTCCATACACGTCGGTAACTTCACCAAAAGTCTTGAGCACACCACGCGTGCCTGCATCTACCACAGTAATCGAATTCATCGCGAGGATCGCCACAATACTTTTGGTGAAGTTACCGACGTGTATGGAGAGGGTTTACATTTCCGTATGCCGTTTATCACGACAGTCGTACATGT
>JBCDFA010000225.1:0-12939 GCA_039178835.1 Chloroflexota bacterium | reverse complement strand
CTGGTGACGCGTGGTGCTCAGCCTATAGGCGATGAAGCAAAGCCGCAGGCTATTGCTCAGTCACCGCTATGGGGACTGGGGCGAGTCTTTGCTCAGGAACACCCTGAACTTTATGGTGGTTTGATCGATCTCGATGACACAGTGGATGGTGTAGGTGACTTGATCGCGGTGGTATCGCATCCTGAAAGTGAGGAACAGATTGCCATTCGAGCCGGAACACGCTATGTGCCTCGGTTGGAGCGATATATATCACCAACACAGCACATATTCCAACTGCGCCCAGACGCAAGCTACCTGATTACGGGTGGACTCGGCGGCCTTGGGTTGGAAGTGGCTCGCTGGCTTGTGGAGCGTGGTGCACGCAGTCTGGTGTTGGTCGGTCGGACCCCATTGCCACCACGGGCTACCTGGGAGGAACACTCTGATGGGGCCCATGCGGACAAGATCGCTGCAATCTGTGGATTAGAGCGGTTAGGGGCCACCATTCACTATGCGGCATTCGACATTACCAATGAGGAACAACTTACAACGTTTCTCACCCAATACCAACAGGAATGTCGCCCACCATTACGGGGCATTGTGCATGCGGCGGGTGTGCTCCGTGACCAATTATTGCTGCAGATGGACACCTCAGCGCTGCACACGGTCTTACATCCCAAACTGCGAGGGACCTGGCTCCTCCATCGGCATCTCCAAGACTCGCAACTCGATTTCTTTGTCATGTTCTCCTCGGCAGCGGCCGTCCTTGGCTCAATCGGGCAAGGCAATTATGCGGCGGGCAATGCCTTCATGGATGCACTGGCCCACAACCGACGCGCACACGGATTGTCAGCCGTCAGTCTCAATTGGGGACCATGGGCTGAGGTCGGTATGGCTACTGATTTGGCGCAACAACATGAGGCTCGTGGCGTACGCGCATTTACAATTGAACAAGGGCTAGAGGCGTTGCGTCACTCTATTGAGGCGAACTACACACAGGTTGTGGCACTTCAGGCCGATTGGCAGCGTGTGCGACAAGGGATGCGTGGCACACCATTGTTGGCACAATTGGCTCGTGACCCAGCTGCAGCATCAACGGAGAACGAATCATCGTATTTGGCAGAACTCTTATCAATTACAGACCCAAGCGAACGTCAAGCTGCCTTAGAAGAGCGAATCACGACTATTTTGACCGACGTAATGCGACTCGACCGTTCACAGATTAACGCCGACCAACCACTTACGACACTTGGTATCGACTCAATTGTTGCTGTTGAAATGAAATATCGTATAGAAACACATATCGGTATCACACTTTCAATGACCGATTTATTATCGGGCGCAAGTATTACTCAGCTTGCTACCCGCGCCGGCACCATGTTACAGGATGAGACGCAAATAGTTGAACTTCTTGATGAATTAGAGCAGATGGCGCCGGAAGATCTTCAGGTTCTCATGAATGGTGTGAGCTAATCCATTATTACGTGTCGTCTGTACAGGCGACACACTTTCTATCTATAAATTTTAGGAGAGCCACATGGCAGATAATCTTAAGAACGATATGGCGGCAGGGCTGACCGAAAGCAAGCTCGGAGAGCGCCTCTCGGGTCTTTCGCCTGAGCAGCGTGCACTCTTGATGGAGCGCTTGACCAAGCGAAAAAACACCACTGCAGCTCGAATTACGCCACGGACTAAAGATGGTGATCAGATTCCGCTTTCTTTTGCCCAGGAACGGCTATGGTTTCTGTACAGTGTTGATCCTGTGAATCCAGCCTATAACGTAACGGTCGCAGTGCACATTAGTGGAAAACTTGATATTGATATCCTTCAGCACAGCCTGAATAAGCTGGTGGAACGACACGCGAGTCTCCGCACGACGCTGGTTCAGACAGATGACCAGCCACTGCAACACATTGCAGCCAGTGCCAGTTTGCCTCTCGAAATGATCGATCTGTGTGGAACGGCGATAGAAGAACGTTGGGCGCACGCGAACCAAATCATTGCGGACGAGGCACGTAAGCCCTTCCAATTAATGGGAGGGCCGCTGGCCCGCACGAGTTTATTGCATCTTGGTGACCAAGAATATGTGCAGACACTGTCAATGCATCATGCTATTTGCGATGGGTGGTCAGCCGGGGTTCTTGTTCGTGAAGTTGCTGCGTTCTATAGTGCATCATTACAGGGTGTATCTCCTGTATTACCAAAACTGCCGGTGCAGTTCGGCGATTATGCACTCTGGCAGCGTGAGTGGCTGAACGAACAGCGTCGGAATCTGCATCTGGCTTATTGGCGCGAGCAATTACGTGACGCACCTGCTGTCATGGAGCTACCAACTGACTTCTCACGACCGCCAGTACGCGCTGGTGATGGCCAACGTCATGCTTTTGTGCTTCCTGCTGCGCTTGCTGAGCAGTTCAAGACATTTGCGCAACAAACAGGATCAACCCCGTTCGTTGCATTACTCACTGTATTCAAGATGTTGTTGTATCGCTATACCAATCAATCCGATCTCCTGGTTGGTTCACCTGTTCACGGTCGTGAGCAAGCCGAGACTCAGCATATCATTGGTTGTTTGATCAACATGTTAGTGCTTCGTTCAAAGCCCACCAATGAGATGTCTTTTCGCGAGTTGCTGCACCATGTGCGTGAGACGGTTATGGCGGCCTATAAACACCAAGATCTGCCATTCGAGCAATTGATCGAAGCGCTCCAGCCTGGGCGTAACCTGAGCCACACACCACTTTTTCAGGTGACATTTGCGCTCCATGGCGGCCTCAGCGAAGCACCCTCTCTTGAGGGAGCCACAGTACGCCGCATGGACGTGAGCAGTGGTACCGCAAAGTATGATCTCTCATTTGAACTGAGTGATGATAGTGATGGTCTTAAAGGATGGATTGAATACAACACCGAACTGTTCAAGCCCTCGACGATCAGTCGGATGGCAGACCATTTTCGGTATTTGCTTGAACAAGTTGTCGATAATCCCGATCAGCGGATTGCCACCTTCACGTTGGTGACTGACCAAGAACGCAAACAGATAATTGGTGAATGGAATGCTACACGCATACGAATGGCTGAACCAGCCATATTACATAAGCTCTTCGAGAAACAGGCAGCAGCTACCCCCAATGCAATGGCAGTGCAAGCTGCGGATGTGAAGCTAACGTATCGTATGCTTGATCAGCAGGCCAACCAACTCGCACACTACCTACAGGCACGTGGGGTTGGCCCTGAGGTGTTGGTTGGTATCAATATGCAGCGTTCTGTTGAAGTAGTGGTTGCTATGCTTGGTGTGCTGAAAGCTGGTGGCGCATATGTCCCGCTCGATCCTGCCTATCCCCAAAATCGGTTGGCCTTCATGGTTGCCGACGCTGGTGCACCGATTGTACTGACCCACCAACAGGTAAAAAGCCAGTTTGGAGATCAGCCGGTACAAATCATTGATCTAAGCCAGGAATGGGACGCCATCACACATGAGTCAGTGGATGCACCTGATGTCAGTGTATCCCCCGAACATCCAGCCTATGTCATCTACACGTCTGGTTCAACAGGTAATCCGAAAGGTGTGGTGATCCCTCATAGTGCTATCTGCAACTATACCCAATGGTCTCAGCGTGCATACCCATTGTATGCAACCGACCGGGTACTGCAAAAAACCGCGTTGAGCTTTGATGTTTCTGTTGCTGAGTTTTATCCAACATTGTTGGTCGGAGCACAACTGGTAATGGCCGATCCAGATGCGCTGATCGACGGCGCCTACCTTGCCAAGGCCATTCGAGAGTGGCAGATTACTACATTGTATATGGTACCCTCAGTGCTTCAATTACTGGTCGAACAACCTGATCTGGCAGAATGCAGCACCTTGCGATGGGTGTTCAGCTCTGGTGAGGCCCTTTCATCAGATTTGTTAACGCGTGCCCATGAGCGTCTGGGTGTGCCAATCAATAACCTCTACGGACCAACCGAGACCACCATCCACTCAACCTTCCGTGACTATGTTGGTCCTGACTCGAACACAATTGTGTCGATTGGATACCCGATGGACAACCTTTACACCTATGTACTTGACGCAGACGGCCAACTGATGCCGATTGGTGTTCCGGGTGAGCTATACATTGGTGGTGCTGGTCTGGCGCGTGAGTACCGGAATCGGCCTGAACTCACTGCCGAGCGGTTTGTTCCAGATCCGTTCAGTGGTGAGCAAGGTGCACGAATGTACCGTACTGGTGATTTGGTGCGCTGGCAGGATGATGGCACACTGGCCTTTTTGAAACGGGTTGACCATCAGGTTAAATTGCGGGGCTATCGCATTGAACTCGGTGAGATTGAGTCGGTATTACACCAGCACCCACGCGTTCAGAAGGCAGTTGTGTTAGTGCGTCCGGCACCGTTAGGCGAACAACAGCTTATTGCGTATATCGTACCAGACCCCGCAGGCGCTCCACGTATGAGTGAATTGCGCTCATTTGTAACAGAGCATCTGCCTGAGTACATGAAGCCATCATCATTCGTGGTACTCCCGGAGTTGCCACTTATGCCAAACGGCAAACTTGATAAGGACGCTTTACCGACACCAACAACGGCACGTCCGCAACTCAATGTATCATACGAAGGGCCCACTAATACGGTCGAACATACTATCGCCCAGGTCTTTCAGGAAATGCTGAGTGTTGAACGCATCGGTATTCACGACAACTTCTTTGATCTTGGCAGTCACTCATTGCTGGTGGTTAAAATTCATGCGCGATTACAAATAGTGCTCGAACGTGAATTTCCGGTGTTGACTTTGTTTAAGAATCCAACGATTGCATCGCTTGCACGTCATCTGAGCCAACAACAGGAAGATGCACCGAAAGCTGAACGGACTGTAAGTCAGGCCCAGCGTCAGCGTGCGGCGTTACAACGTCAGCAGCAACGACTTAAGGAGCGCGTAAATTCATGAATACCGCTCAAGATAACGACTTTGAAGGGCTCGATATTGCAGTCATTGGAATGAGTGGCCGCTTTCCCGGCGCATCAAATGTGACCACTTTCTGGGAGAACATCCGTGATGGTGTGGAGTCGATTCGCCCACTTACCGCCGATGAGGTAGTCGCATTGGGTGAGGATTTGTCCACCGATCCGACCTATATAAAATCGGTAGCATTTCTTGATGGGATCGACCACTTTGATGCTGCTTTCTTCGGTATCCCACCCAAGGAAGCCGAATTGATCGATCCCCAACATCGGTTGTTTTTAGAATGTGCTTGGGAAGCACTTGAAGATGCTGGTTATGCCACCGAGGCCTGCGATGATGTTATTGGTATCTATGGGGGAGCCGGGTTGAGCATGTATTTGCTCACCCTGCTCTCAGATCATCCATCACTGGCCGAGTTTCTGTTGTCACCAGATTATCATTACTATATTCACGGAAATGGTACAGATTTCCTGACATCACGTGTTTCATACAAGCTCGATCTGCATGGCCCCAGCCTTGTTGTTCAGTCAGGGTGTGCGACCTCGCTGGTGGCGGTGCATCTTGCCTGCCAGGATCTCCTGAATTACCGCTGCGACCAGGCCCTTGCAGGCGGTGTCAATGTGTATTACACCAAGGGCTACCATGCACAAGAAGGTGGTCCTGCGTCGACCGATGGCCACTGTCGAGCCTTTGACGCTCGTGCCAGTGGTTCGGTATATGGTAGTGGCATTGGTGTGGTATTGCTCAAGCGGTTGAGCGATGCCCTGGCTGATGGTGATCATATCGAGGCTGTTATCAAAGGCAGTGCCGTTAATAATGATGGTGCCCTAAAAGTTGGGTACACCATCGCTGGCATTGATGGCCAGGCCGAGGTTATTGTCGCAGCACAAGCAGTGGCTGGTGTTGAACCTGAAACGATTAGCTATATTGAGGCGCATGGTACAGGTACACCTGTAGGGGACACCATAGAAGTTGCGGCACTGACCCAGGCCTTTCGTATGGGTACTCAGGAGAAACAGTTCTGTGCCATTGGTTCAGTAAAAACAAACGTAGGGCACCTTGATATCTCCTCAGGTATCACCGGTTTGATCAAAATAGTGCAGGCACTCAAGCACCAGCAACTACCACCCAGCCTACACTTCAAAGAACCGAATCCCGAAATCGATTTTGCCAACAGCCCGTTCTTTGTGAACACGGAACTGCGTCCCTGGTGTACTAATGGGCACCCTCGCCGTGCTGGCGTTAGTTCTTTTGCTACCGGTGGAACCAGTGCTCATGTAATCCTTGAGGAGGCACCTCAGGTAGTGTCGTCGGAATCAACACGACCCTGGCAACTGTTGTTGTTGTCGGCCCGGACCCCTGAGGCGTTGGAGCAGATGAGTCAGAATTTGGCCGTGCATCTGCGAACCCATCCAGAGTGTGGTCTCGCCGATGTCGCCTATACATTTCATGTGGGCCGCAAACCGTTTGAAGTACGTCGTTCAGTGGTGTGCCATACCTCTGAGGATGCAGTCAGGCTTCTGGACCCAGACATCAGTGGGCAGTACACCAGTGGGCGGGCCTCATCACACCTGAGCACAGTGTTTCTCTTTCCAGACCAGGGTGAACAGTATATTGGGATGGGGCGAGAGTTGTACAAGACGGAAGATGTGTTTCGCGAGTATGTCGATCAGTGTGCAGGTTTCCTTCGCTTGTATCATGATATTGATCTGTTTGACATACTCTATCCTACTGATGAAGCTAGTGAAGATGCGGCCCAAAAGTTAAACCAACCATATTATGCTCAACCAGCGTTGTTTGTCATTGAATATGCGCTGGCGCAAACATTGATTGCGTGGGGTATTACACCACAAAGTATGATAGGGTACAACCTGGGCGAATATGTTGCCGCATGTCTGGCCGGTGTCTTCACGCTGGAAAATGCACTTGAGTTGGTGGTGCAACGCAGTAGATTGCTGCAACAACTCCACGATGGCATGATGCTAGAGATATCGCTCCCAGTCGGTGAAGTTGCGCCGCTGCTGGAAGGAAAACTCGATCTGGTAGCGATCAATACGCCACAAACGTGTGTTGTCGCTGGCGAGAAATTGGCGCTGGAAACGCTGCAAAAGCGTTTGATGGCTCATGGTGTCGAGTGTCGCCGATTGTACACCTCACCTGCATTTCATTCGGCCATGGATGAGTCAGCACTTGCACCATTTGCGACATCCATCAAACAGATTGAACTGCACCCACCGCAGATACCATTTATCTCCAATGTTACTGGTACATGGGTTGATACAGATCAGGTAACAACTCCAGCTTATTGGGTTGAGCACCTGCGAACAACTGTACAGTTCTCTGAGGGTATGGGCGCTCTATTGACCGACACGTCTGTGGCATTGCTTGAGGTTGGCCCAGGAGCGCAATTGAGCACCTTCGCACGCCAACACCCGCATTTTACTACACAGCATATGGTGCTGCCACTGATGGCGCATCAGCCTGATGGTGCATCTGATTGGCCAGTATTGTTGGAGAGTCTGGGTGCATTCTGGGTCAATGGTGGGACGTTTCCGGCCAAGCTATTCTACCAGGGCCAACGCCGTCTGCGCTGCTCACTGCCAACCTACCCATTTGAGCGTCAATCGTATTGCATTGAGACCATTCGTTCGATGCTGTATCCAATACCAGCACTTGTAGACTAACAGCAGTGCCTCAATAGTGTGTCATGTGAGTTGGTACTGGCTGCATAGATAGATATTCTTGAACAACACATTTGCCCCGATGCAGAAAAAAGGAGCATTTTGATGACTATGATTGTGAATTCAGTGGATCAAATCAAAGCAAAAGTTGAATTTGTTCAACCCGATAAGACATCTGATGCGACGTTAGCAAAACCATTACTCTTTCCAAAAGTCTTTGCAGAACAGGCCGCACAAACGCCCGACGGCCTCGCACTTGCGTTCCATGAAGAACGTCTTACATATGCAGAACTCGACCGTTGTTCCAATCAATTTGCACACTACCTTCGTCGCCACGGTGTCGGGCCAGAGGTGATTGTGGCACTAGCCATGGAACGACCTCCGAGTATGATTATTGCCTTATTGGGCGTGCTCAAGGCTGGGGGTGCCTACATACCACTTGATCCTTCGTATCCAAGTGCACGTTTGTCATCTATTCTGACCGATGCTCAACCTGCACTGCTCGTGACCGAGGGGCAAGTTGCCAAGCATCTGTCGACATCTATTCCGACGATCTGTATCGATGCAATGTGGGAACAGATCGAGAAAGAATCTACGCGGCTACCACCATTGGCGGTGAGCCCGGAAAATACCGCATACATCATGTATGCATCGAGTTCGACAGGACAACCGAAAGGTGTGGTTATTTCACATGGTGGTTTGGCTAACTTAGTGCTGGTCACACATCAAATGCTTGGGCTAGATGTGGAGGATAGAGTACTACAGTTTGCTCCTTTGGATTGCGATACGTCGATTTTTGAAATGGTTGCGGCATTCAGCGCTGGAGCACAACTACGGTTAGCGACACAGGATGATCTTATTCCCAGCCCTGCATTGGTTCAGCGTCTCCATACGTGGGAAATTACCTGTACACTCTTACCTCCTTCGGCCCTGGCAACAATGCCATACATAGATTTGCCTCACCTGCATACATTGCTTTCTGGAGATGAAGATTGTTCAAATGAGATAGTTACAACATGGGGGCAAGGTCGCCGCTTTATCAACATCTATGGTCTAACCGAAACTGGTGGTGTGGCCATGTTTCGTCTGTGCCAACCTCATTGTCGCGCTCCATCATTGGGGACCCCTGCTGTTGACAGCCAGATGTATCTACTGGATGGTAGGATGCAGCCGGTACCTGAGGGTGTATCAGGCGAAGTATATGTCGGTGGTTCTGGCGTGGGGCAGGGCTATCTGAATCAGCCTGTTCTCACAGCAGAGCGTTTTGTCCCCAATCCGTTTGCCAACCAATCTGGTACGCGGCTCTATCGCACAGGAGACCTAGCGCGTTACCAAAGTAATGGCGAACTGGAGTTCTTGGGGCGCACTGATCACCAAGTCCATATACAGGGGCATCGTATTGAGTTAGAAGATATTGAGGCTAACCTCTTGCAGCATCCTGATGTAGGTGATTGTGTGGTTGTTGCGCAACCTGACAACAATCAAACGGAATTGCTTGCCTATGTGGTTCCTGCTGACCAACCACTACAGTTACCGAACCAGATGTATGTATTTGGGTTTGATCCCACCGACACCTTTATGATCTTTCAGAATATATTTGTCGACGAGAACTACTATGGGGCGCTCCAGCCTTTGCCGACCAACGCTTGTGTGTTCGATGTAGGCGCAAATATTGGCATCTTCACGTTACAAATGCATCATTGTTGCCCAGATGCACGGGTTTATGCGTTTGAGCCCATTCCGGCTAACTTTGACAAACTGCGCCGCAATGTTGAGTTATACGGACTTCCCACACGGATGTGCAATTATGGCCTCTCAAATGTACAGCAAGAAGCCGTATTCACATTCTATCCAAACACCTCTTTTATGTCGACCCAGTATGCCAACGTAGAAGAAGTACACAAGATTATGAGCTTGTATATCGATGAAATTGGCATATCTGATTTTGCTAAAGAACAGATGGAATGGAAGTACACGACTGCCGAAACAGTAACCTGTAACCTACATCGTATTTCGGATGTGATGCGTGAAGAAAATCTTGAGCAGATCGATCTGCTCAAGATTGTAGTTGAGCGGGCCGAACTTGATGTGCTCAATGGGATCGACGATGCCGATTGGCCCAAGATTAAGCAAATCGTCGTTGAGCTGCGCGATGAAGACAATCGTTTGTCAGATGTGTGCACGCTGCTTGAACGTCAGGGCTATCATTTGACTCCTACAAGTAATGATGTGTACGATCGATTGTATTACATTTTTGCGGTGCATTCATCGTACCAAGAACCAACAAGTACTCCATCATCGGTAGAACTTACACCACAGAGTGAGTTACTGTCACATAAAGTACTCCATCAGCACTTGCAAGAGCGTTTACCATCTTATATGGTGCCCAGTGAGTTTATCGTGCTGGATAGTTTGCCAACTATGTGAGAACAATGAAAGTGTTGCAAGCTGCTGGGGAGTTGACAATGATCAAATAGCAGCTTGCAACAACCTGTGAAGAAGTGCATCTGGTTCCGAGCACAAAAAAGAGGGTCTGGTAAACATGTTTTGGTGCACTTCAAAGGAGTCAGTGAACTATGTGCTGCAATGTTTTCGTTCACAATTCAATTGATCTCCTTCTATTCTAATCGGTAAAGTCTAAATACTATCTTAGGTCTTATACGATACTATTGCTGGCACAAAGAAATAAAACATGATAGAGGCTTTTAAGTAGCTAAGAGCGAGGAAACAATGGAGCAAAAATGGCTTGTTCAACTAACATCTGCATCAAATGCTTGTGCCAAACTCATCTGTTTACCATATGCGGGAGGCAATGCGGCTAGCTTTCGTTCATGGGCTCAGGCTTCTATGCCTGATGTCGAGCTACTGGCTATCGAACTCCCTGGACGTGGTGCTCGTATGTCAGAGCGCCCATATACCTCTGCAGAGGAACTGATAGCGGCACTCACTGAGAGTATCTGGCCTTATCTGAGTCAGCCTTTTGCACTGTTCGGCCATAGCATGGGGTCACTGATTGCTTTTGAGTTGGCCCGTAGTTTGCGTGTTCGGTATGGTATCGTGCCAATGCATCTGTTTGTCTCAGCACATCGAGCGCCACACCTTCCTGATACAGATCCATTCACTGATCGTTTGCCTGATCATAAGTTTCTCGCCAAAATACAAGCACTTGGTGGTATCGATACCCATATGTTCGAACATCAAGAGTTCGTGGAGCACATGTTGCCAACCCTGCGTGCCGATATTGCCCTCTGTAAGAGTTACATATACCAACCATCACTACCATTGGAATGCCCAATTACAGCGTTTTGTGGCGAACAGGATCGTAGTGTTTCGTGCACAGAGATTGCAGGCTGGGAGACACATACTGTCAACAAATGGCAATTACATAGCTACACAGGTGGCCATTTTTTCATTCGTGAACAGCAAACACCTGTGCTTGGTGTTATACATCAGGCACTTACGCAGGGCATACCAGTTGCACAATGAGGCAAACAGGTTATGGTCTGTTTGTCACAAGATGGTGCAATTATCATCTTCAAGATAAGACTACTCTACGATAAGTATAAGGAGTACTAAAGCGATGCGATTTCTGTTTACTACTATCCCTGGGCTTGGGCACCTCCACCCAATGTTACCCATAGCTCAGGCATTAGTACACGCTGGTCACGATGTGGCATTTGCTTGCGCCAAATCGTTTTGTCGCCATATAACGGCACAAGGCATTCCATGTTTTCCTGCCGGGCTTGATTGGCTTGAGTCCTATGCAGACGAGGCATTTCCCGAGATCGCAGCCATCCCACTGGAACAGCGTCTCAGTCATTGGCTTGTGACAGAGGTGTTTGCCGATGCCGCTGCGTATGATATGGTGCCAGATCTATTGCGTATTTGTACAGATTGGCAGCCAGATGTGTTAGTACGCAATGATTTTGAGTTTGGGGCGTGTATTGTAGCTGAACGTTTGGGCATTCCCAATGCGGTAGTAGGTATGGAGACATATCTGCCCAGCTATGTATGGGACCCGCTGATTAGTGAGCCTTTGGCATACATTCGTAGTGTTTATGGTCTTAACCCATATCCGCCTCTGGAGATGATTATGCCAGATCTCTATCTGGCATGTAGTCCTTCGTCATATCACCTACCGGATTTTCCTTTGCCGTCAGTAGCACAGATGGTACGGCCAGCCTTCTTCGATCAGAATGATGGTGAAACGCTTCCAGACTGGGTTGCCGATCTCCCAGCGCAACCAACGCTGTATGTGACACTCGGTACGGTTTACAATCAAGCACCAGATGTATTTGAGATGGTTGTTTCGGCACTGCGTGATGAGCCAATTAACGTTATTATGACGTTAGGTTCCGGTCCCCTGCCAGAGTCCGATTCACTCAAGGCACCAAACATTCATATAGAGCGCTATATTCCGCAGACTCTGCTGCTACCACACTGTGACGCTGCCATTATTCATGGTGGTTTTCAAACAACGCTTTCGGTGCTTGGCCATGGTCTGCCACTCGTGACCGTACCGATTAGCGCCACGGATCCACTCCGCGCGATCCGTTGTATGGATCTGGGTGTTGGCATTGTGTTGCGGTACGGCGAGAATACCTCCAACGAGGCTAATCCGCTCTGGCAATTTGCTGCACCCGAGAATACTAAGCAGCATCAGCCGTTTACGGAAGAGACGATCCATAATAGTGTACGATCTGTACTACACGACCAACGTTTTCGCTCGAACGCGGAGGCATTTCGTCAGACGCTACAAGATCTGCATGGGATGGAGAGCGCCGTTGCACGTTTGACCAGCTTGACGAAACACAAACAGTCTGTCGTCGCGTAGTGGCATACCAGAAAGACCGCGAATTTTGTCGAAAGCCTGTGGTTTTTGATTCTATAGATACAAATCTGGTTTGGTAGGATGTGGGAACACAGGTTTTCGGCAGATGTATGTATTCTGGTGTTGGAAATACATTTTAATCAAAAGCTATCTCGCTTATTTCCTTCCGGATCCGCCGCACAACCTCACGGATCATGGTGCGATCCTCTGGTTTGAAAACAGCGTCTAACATCTGTGCTGTCAGAACATATAACTTCAAGCCCGCCCTTACTTCATCAACCAGCGCAAGTCGATCAATACCAAAAGCCTGGCTGCTCAGTTGTGTCCACTGTGAAGCATGACCCATTGCATCGGTTACTGCCTCATAGATGGTGTTATCGCTCCCGATCATGATGCCCTGTTGTACACATACCACATCAAGCAGGCCCCATGAAAGACCATGTTTTCCGTTGAGCAATCGACCGACATCGTCTCTTCTAAGTCCTTCTAAT
>JBCDFA010000224.1:0-12979 GCA_039178835.1 Chloroflexota bacterium | reverse complement strand
TGTCGGACTGGACCAGGTTGCGACATTAATCAGTTGAAACGTCGCGTCTGGCTCAAGTGACTGATGCAATGTAGTAGATACATATCCTGGCTGAGTACATAAGAAATCACGGCATTGTTCCCAGAAGGCGATAGTCTCTTGGAATTTGTCTTTTGGCACCCGAAAGAGGTTGATTAAGATCACTAAGTCTGCCACAGTAGTGGTCTCCTTTCTAGAGAGAAATCAACAGCGCCTGCGCCTCTCACATACCAACGGGTAGCTAGACAGCCTTTCCTCGATGACGCAGCGTCATCTGTCTGCCAAGCTTTGCAGTGAGCACCAATAGGGTCAAATTAATACCCCCGGCAATAAGTTCGATACCTTGCAAAAGAGCAAACGTAAAACCAAAAGAACCCATTGTGGCTAGCCATGCCAGTACAAGCGCACACGGCACAAGGATGAACAGACCATTCACAGCAATAATCACCATCTGTCGGCGCTTGCGTACAATGAGTGGAGCCTGACTGGTACCAGCCAATCGTCTACCTGTCAGTCCAATGGCAATCATGGTAGGGATAAGGACAACAACACCATAGGCGATTCCTTGTTTTACATGTGTAATGAGGGGGGTATTACCACTCAATTCAACTATTACTGTAGTTACAAGAAACGCAGTGATGAGCAAAATAGCCAACATTCCACTAGCAGCGTGGCCTATCCGTACGGTCTTCCGTGATACGTCTAGCATTCGAAACCTCCTTACTAGTTGTGCAAACAACTAAATGAATAAAATCCTATGTTTGTATAGCATTTTGTTGTGCAGACAACTATACCACTAAAAAAAGCACACCTCAATTTTGTACAGCTTAAGGTGTAGATATATCATTGTCGCCCAGGCCAACCCGCAACTTCTGGATGAGGATAAGCAATTGTTGAGCTTCCTCATCCGTCAGGGCGCCCAGAATCGGAGCAAAATGAGCGTAGAGTCGTGCTGGAACCGTCTGTCGCAACTGATTGGCCTGTTCGGTTGGTGCGATCACCACTGCCCGTGCATCATCCGGATCACGCTGCCGCACAATCCAGCCATCGCGTTCCAGGCGGACCAGCATGCGTGAAAGACTATGCTTGTCCTTCAGAGTCAGATGGGCAATGTCATTCTGATGCAAACGCTCACTGGTTGACCAGATGGCCCGCATAACCTGCCACTGTTCAGGGGTCATCCCATAGTCTACGAGCGCATGCATCAGTTCCTTGCGAAATAACAACGCTGTACGATACAGATTAAAGCCAAGCGCATCATTGAGTTCTGGTGGAATGGTGTACTTTGTCATAAACTATCTCAAAAGTTGTCCAAACAACTAAATACATCAACAGTATATGTTGTTTAGACAACTATGTCAAGAGGGAACTATCTCAACGGTACTATCGCTCGATAAATGAACACATTACCCCCTATAAAAAACAATATAATGGTACAATCACACCCTGTCGACAGGAACTATTTTTGAAGATGATTTAGAAAGTTGAGTTATGCCGCTCTACATATACACTTGTGAAGCATGTGATATCGACATCGAGGAGTTGCGTTCGACGGAAATGGCCGATTGGCCACCTGTCGAATGCCCTGTCTGCCATGATCTGTGCTCACGCGCACCAAGCACCTTCCACGTGCAACGACAATCATCAGCAGCAAAAACGACCAATTCAACCAATACCAGGCCAATCACTCACGGCGCAAACTGTGTTTGTTGCCCACCATTACGTCGTCGCACATAGCTATCTAACATAGCTCGCTCTATCATCGTTACTATCCGCTCACAGCCGCCAGTACTGCATCGTACTGCTGCACGATTTGCTTCCAATCATAGGGCGCTGCTATGCTGTGAAAATCATGGGCTTTTAGTTGTGCAAGATTCGTGATAGCAAACTCAAGTTTGTCGACCAGCCCACGCTCATTCTCATACAAACAATCGGTATGGTAACACTCAGGAATGAGTGTTGGATAGCTCAGGCGTCGCGGGACCACTGGCACACATCCGCAATACATCGCTTCCACCAGTCCGATACCGAAGAATTCCTGTATCGCTGCACTTACCACAATATCGGCTTGCCATAGAAGCCGCGCATATTCCGCGCTATCCTCCACATACCCCCACGCCACTGTTCGTGCGGCAAATCGCTCACGCATAGCAACAAACTCCTCTGCTTTCGGATCAATGTATTCACCAATAACGATCAGGCGAAAATCAACACCACGAGCTTCAAGCGCCGCGAGCGCATCAAAAAACGCATGCGGCTGTTTATCGTAGTCCCATCGGCTATTCCACAAGATGATCGGCACATAATCTTCAGCGGAATGTGAAACAGCAGTCGGTCGGTGCTCATCAAAGCGCGCCAGATCGATCCCTGGTGCCAACACCTGTGATTTAGCATCGATCTGCTTGATTAGATCCAACTCCTGATGATCATGATAACGACCAGGGAGACCAACGAGCGACTGGGTAAACACTCGACGATGAAACTCGGAGTTGAACAACACAGCATCCGCCACCACTGCGCTGGTATAGTTGATCCACGGAAACGACAAATCACGTTTGCGCTCCTGTGGCAAGGGGTAGGTTAATTGGTTTTCGTGGAAATAGACTGCTGTTGGCGTCGTCGCCGTAAGATCACGAGTCAACCCGAGAAAGGTGGCTAGATCGAGCATGTCTGTTGTGACAATCAAATCAAAAGCAATCGCTTGCTCCTTTACCAATCGCCGCAGTTGGCGAGCCAGCGTGATCGCCGCGCCACGCATACGCCAGCGCCAGCCGCCATCAGTAGGCAGCGTCAATAACGTTATGTCATGTTTACTATGTTGTGTATACCCCACAGTGACCGCTGCATGCGAGCCACCATGGAAGGGATCCAGAAAGAGGATACGCATCAATCTCACCACACGACGACCAAAGAGTACCTGATTGGGTTGGTCTAGTCTGATACGAATTGTACACTGACTACCCGCCCTGTATCAAATGCACACCCGAATGTTCAAGCTTATTAAGCGGCATTGATACTAAAGACATGACGTATAATGCCCTTGTATCCGACTTTGGTCTGAAGCACTATTGTTGAAGGAGATATCATATGGCCATTGGGGTGCCTGAAGTTCTCATCATTTTTCTTGTCAGTACTGTCTTCTGGGTTTGGGTCCTTATTGATTGTGTCACGAAAGAAACCGAATCCAACGAACGACTTATATGGGCGTTAATCATCGTACTAACCAATGTCATTGGCGCATTGATTTACCTTTTTGTTCGCCGTCCACAACGCATCAAGACAGTAGGTCGATAGATCAAGTATCGTCGTATTTCTGCCATCATCAACTTAACCTACAAAGAAAGCTTGTTATCTGTCGCAATAAGGAGGTATATATGGGTCTTGGTGAAATTACTATTCTTTTGATACTACTTGTCAGTACTGTTTTCTAGGTCTGGATGCTGATCGACTGTGTTAGGAATGAGACGGACCCCAATAACCGACTTATATGGGTCCTAATTATTCTACTGACAAACGGCATTGGAGCGTTGCTGTACCTTTTTATACGCAGTCCACAACGCATCAAGACGGCACATCAATAAATCGCACTATATGGTGAAGCATCGGGAAGCACCGACCTCAACCTGAAGGAGATCGTCTTTGTCCGTCGCAACAATCAAACGTCGTCCAAGTTTTGTCCTCCTTCTAGTTGCCTACCTTGGGTTTATCAGCCTCGGTCTTCCCGATGGAACACTGGGCATTGCGTGGCCATCACTCCGTACTACCTTTAATCTGCCCCTTGATGCCATTGGTGCTATCCTGGCTTCCACCGGTCTTGGCTATCTGCTCTCGAGCTTCAACAGCGGACGCATTCTTGCCCGCTTTGGTGTGGGGCGCCTGCTCCTTGTCAGCAGCCTCCTGATGGCCATTAGCCTCTTTGGTTATGCCCTTGCACCATTCTGGTGGATGTTTCTGACCTGTGGCGTGATCGCTGGTCTCGGCTCTGGTGCTATCGATGCCGGACTCAACGCCTACGCCACGAACAACTTTGGCAATCGCCATATCAACTGGCTGCACGCCTGCTACGGCCTTGGCGCCACACTTGGCCCACTGATCATGATTGCCCCCTTGCAACTGGGCTATGCGTGGCGCTGGGGCTACGTGGTTGTCGGCATTATCCTGAGCCTGATGACCATTGTATTTGCGTTCACCCTTTCGCTCTGGGAGTCACCCCACACGCCAAGTGAAGACGACACCACACCCGAACAAGTTAGCGCTCTTGCAACCCTCCAGCATCCGATTGTCTGGCTGCATATCTGTCTTTTTTTCATCTACACCGGTCTTGAAGTAACCGCTGGTCAACTCACCTACACCCTGTTTACGGAGGGTCGTGGCGTTGATGGCGCACTAGCAGGGGTATGGGTGAGCATCTACTGGGGAAGTTTAACGGTTGGAAGAATTGTCTTTGGCATTCTGACCGAACGATTCAATGAACATCGATTGTTGCGTGCCAGCATGCTGTTTCTGATCGGCGGAGGTCTGTTGGTATGGCTGCCAGGGGTTCCATTGATCAGTTTTGTGGGGTTGGCACTAATGGGCTTCACTCTGGCGCCGATTTTCCCCCTCCTCATGGCACAGACACCGCAGCGCCTTGGTGCTGGCCGAGCCATGCACGCCGTCGGGTTTCAGGTAAGTGCGGCAATGCTTGGAGCTGCGGCCCTTCCCGCTTTGACAGGCGCACTTGCACAACGGATCAGTCTGGAGGTTGTTGGCCCGGCACTCTGCGCGATGGGCATTGTATTGATTCTGCTCTACGAGATTACCTTACGCACAACAAAAGCACCCTAGTGCAGAATCAAGCAACCTTTGCAGAAGGTGTTTCATCGTCTGAGTAGTGGTTGGAGGCTTGTAGTCATGGCAATAGAATTGGTGTGCCTCTTGATCTGTATCAAGCGCTTTGATGCACTTCTCCTTCGCCAACCAAAGCGCTTGATGTCCTTCTCTCACCTCTGAAAAAGTCCACTTCTCTCAATACACTTCGTATAAACCATTGCCACGACTACCGGACTCCAAACTTTCCATCTCAGAGGTTACGTATACATATCCCCTTGCATTACTCAAGTTGCCATTGCAGTTGCACTAGCCAGGATGCCGGATCATCCCGAAAAAGGAGCCATCTCAAACGACTTATGACTGACGATGATTGTCAAGCAATGCGAACGAGTCACCAAAGATAAGGTTTCGCGCATTGTTGCCATACAAGAAACTGTACGGAAACCCAATGTTAAAGTCAGCTACCGCATTAAGAGTCTCAAGCTGTTCCGCCGTGAGTTCAAAATCCAGACAGCCAAGACTATCCTGTATTTGATCGGTCGTGCGACATCCCAGAATCGGTATGATATTCCCCGCTTGTTGCCGCACCCAGTTGACCGCTACCTGAGCAGGTGTCCGCCCAAGTTCCTGAGCAAATGTAGCAACCGTTTCTCCGGCGGCACGTGACCGGTCATTGATGGTTTTGCTACCACGCGGTCCGGCACTTGCGTCGCTATATTTACCTGTGAGATACCCGCCTGACAACATCCCCCAGGGCAGTACCGCCAAATCATAAGTGCGTGCCATCGGTAGTTCCGCACGTTCAATATCGCGATTAAGCAATGAGTATGGCAGTTGGAAGGCCACCGGGCGTGGCAGACCATACGCTTCCGCTTTCGCAATCGCATGCGACACAATCCAGGCTGGTGTATCCGAGAAGGCAAAATACAGCACCTTGCCAGAAGTCATCAGGCTTTGAACAGACTGCAACACCTCCTCGACAGGTGTGGTAAAGTCCCACATGTGCAGATAGAGCAAATCGATGTAGTCTGTGTCCAGGCGCTGGAGACTGTGTTCCACTGAGCGAACCATACTTTTACGCGAGTTCCCACCCAAGTTCGGATCATTCGCATTGCCAGTCATCAAACGCAGGGTGTACTTGGTAGCAACGACATAGCGATCACGCTCCGCTTTGATAAACTCCCCAACAAAACGTTCACTGGTGCCATTGGTGTAGTTGTTCGCTGTATCGACAAAATTGCCACCTGCTTCCGCAAACTGTTCGAACATCTGCTGACTGACTTCTTTATTGGCGCCCCATCCCCAATCTTCGCCAAAGGTCATGGTTCCTAAACACAACTCAGATACGCGTAGGCCGCTGTGTCCTAATAATCGATAACGCATGTGATTAACTCCTTTGTGGTTCAACTGGAAGCTGAATCTCCGTAACATAGAGCGCTGATGTATTGGCGATAAATGTTCTGGGCAGTTGTAACTCCTCTCGGTTGGCAGCCCCAAAGCGCAAATAGACCTCACGCAACGGCCCGGTGGTCGTCATCGCGTTGGTGTCGACCCAGATGAGCAAAGTATGCAATGCCTCCGCCAGACGAGCATAGCTGCCGGTGTAGACCACACAGGCCATGAGCGCACCTGACAACTCGTACACACCAACCCGCCCAGTCGCTGGTATGGCATGGGTGAGTGGTACCGCAACCTCGATATCACAATCGGTTGCGCGATACTCAGCATCGTGCAGAACCATGAGCGGGCAACTAACGGCACGGGCCTGCTGTTGAGCCACATACGCCTCGACCTCGTCAAACAGTTGGGCAATAGGCTGACCGAACGAGGGCACCCTCTGTCGAATTGTGGCCATCAACTGTGGCTCAACTTTACGCAGCACCACATCATACGATTGTTCGTGCTCGGTGTGGGTCATAATACGAAAATGTGCTTCGATCTGTGCTAACCGCTGCTGCTCACGATGCACCGTCTGCTCAACCTCGGCGCGACGCAACTTGAGCATGCCCCGTATCTCGTCGAGCGATAAGTGTTCATTGAGTAGCATCCCAATTTGCTCAAGGGAGAAGCCCAGATCTTTGAGCGCGATAATACGATTGAGGCGCGGCAATTGATCTGCGGTATAGTAGCGATAGTTTGTTGCTGGATCGACATAGATCGGTGTCAACAAACCGATCTCGTCATAGCGGCGCAACATTTTAACCGACACGCGCGTTAATCTGGAAAAATCACCAATACGAAACATTGTGTTTGTATCCTTACCTGTATACAGATATGATACACCTTCCTACAGTGGGAGAGTCAAGCGGCGGGGCAAAAAGCAGGATACATTATATCGAGACAAATCAAATATACACTAGCTCAACCTCTGTTTCGAGAAACACACCAAGTCGTTTGGCTTCTTCTTCGATCCCTTGCTTAACCTGTTCGGTTTGTGGGGCAAAAAGTTCTATCTGCACCACGACATGATTCTGTTGCTTCTCATGTTTCCACACACCTACGATCTCGCCATCGACCAACACAACCGGCGAGATCCAGCCCTGTGCGCGGTAGACACGTGTCTTATGTTCGGCTAGCATGAGGTACTGGTGATGTCGTGCAACAGCAATAGTGTATGGATCAAAATGCGGTAGGAGACGCACCACCCCGGAAACGGTGCGCTCTACCATCTGCTCGAGCGTATCAGCCAGCAGCCATGCGGTCCATCCCTCGACATCTATCTCGACTACTGCATTTCCAAGAGCACGCAGGTGCTTTTTTGCAGCACTGGCTTCCATTCCAAACCAACGTGCCAGTTCATCTATGGTTGCCGGACCATAGGTTGTGAGATAACGACGTATCACTGTCTCGCGGGCGTGTTGCTCATCCGACGGCGGTGTCATCGTGAGCCATGCAGCGGGGCGCACAAAAGTGACCTGTTGGCCCTGGTTCGGGCCAAAGCAAAGGTCACCAAGAAAGGCCGATGGTTTCAATAACGCTCCCCAGCCAGAGCGCAGTAACTCCAGCAGTTTTAGGGTGTCAGTCTGTTCTGCCAACGCTTCTGCGAGTTGTTCACGGGTCAGCCCAACATCGCCCAATATCGACCGAACCCCTTCGATAATGGCTTCAAGCTCATCAAGAGTCACGCCATGGTACTTGAGCCAGCTCCCACGACGATAGTGTATAAATGTGCGAAACAGGGCAATGTAGAGCAGAAAATCAGTAGCAGTTACCAAGTGAAGCGTACCTCGCATCGCCCAGGTTTTCACCAGCGTGCGATCATGCCAGAGTGCCTGCTGAACATCGAGCGCCGTCAGATCACGAACACGCGCCCAGAGCGAGAGTTCTGCTGCCGACATCAGCTGAGCGTGTGCACCTCCCATGCGCGACACAACATCGAGCATATGCCCATGCCTGGCGCGTTTGTCCAAAGATTGCTGCGACAAACGCCACGCGAACACCTCATTCCAGTGCAGTGTAGCCACATTTTCTCTTCCTTTGTATGCTAATGGTCTTTGACGCAACATAGCACGCACGTTCGCAGAAGTCAAGACAACCTATTGACAAATAAAAACAAATGTTCTATCATACTTGGGCTTATTGACCGCGTAAGGAGGAAGCCCCTATGTTCCAGCACATTGGAACCGTCTCACTGTTTGTTGCCGATCAGGACCGCGCAAAAGATTTCTACACCGACAAACTGGGATTTGAACTTGTCACAGATGTACCCCTCTACCCAGGTGCAACTATCCGCTGGCTATCCGTTAAACCATCCAGTACCGCTGCCACCGAACTCATCCTGTACCTGCCCGACGACAACTGGTCACACTACGCACAGGTGGTTGGCAAGCCACAAGCCTTGACCGTAAATGTATCAGATATCACCACACTCCACCAAGATCTCCAAGCCAAAGGTGTGACATTTGTCCAGGAACCCGATACACAACCCTGGGGTACCTATGCCACTATCGAGGACTCAGAGGGTAATCATCTCATTCTGGTAGAGCAATCTGCTCCGTAGCAACGTTTCTTTACAGCGATAAGTCAAACTAACCTATTGTGTTTGGCTCATTACCAATCAAGTCTATCATTCAGAATATATTTTGAGCGATATGTCTCTTTCATTAACATCCCGTTCGATAAAAATAGTTATAAACCTATGGCATTATAAACAGCAAGACCCACAAAAAGCATGGATATAAGAGTGAGAAGCATGCCCAAACAACGCATCAAAACTGCGAATCTGATGCGTTGTTTGGGCTGCATTTCGGCCAGAACCACTGTGCAAAATCCTAATCCAACCAGAACCATCGCATTGCTCATATACTGTCCAGTCACAGTACTACTTAGAAGTATTAGCATAATCCCTAAGGGTAGGAAAACCCATAGGACTGGATCGCGGTCAGGTTCACGAAACAACTTTTTCATGGCATTCTCCTTTATATCTTTTTGGAAAACAGTAGTTCTGCTATACCCGTCTATCATTTAGGGACCACTTCCCGCATAGTGAAATCGCCCATAGGCATCAAATACCACACTTATCTCATTTGAGGTCATGTTTGAGTGAGACCAGCGGAATTCTCCATTCATGTCTATAATCCACTGTTCTCGATCAGGATCACATTGGTTATATTCGTTCAAACGAAAAAAGGCTGCCAGGCCAATTAATATAGTTTGGCGAGGGGAGCAAGGGATCTGACCGGATTGACGTGGGGTCGTTTTGTGCACAGCTATCTGATCGACAGTACCATTGTGGTTTTGTCGAACATACTGAAGTGCCAGTTGTTCAATTTGTTGTTGCGTCAGGGGTGGTTGAGGGTTTGGTGGCGAGATGATGAGAACAATGACAAATAACAGAAGCACACCAACCAGAGTACCAAGACCATAGATCGCTATACGTCGCATGATAAATCTTCTCTCTTCATCTTTTCAAAATCAGTATATACCATGATACCTAATATGCTCACGTTATTACATAAAATATACCTGAAATAGATCTGCTAACTCAGTCCAAAGTCGTAGACATCTCTGGTTGACAGAGGCACAGGCATATTGTACTCTTAGCACACGATACATTTCGGAGGTTCTTAACTACAATGACCAACCTACGCGACATCACACTGTTCAATCACCCATTCTTGCGGGTTATGAGCAGTATGACGCCCTCAGTTGAGGTGTCGCTCAGGTAGACTTGTAACTTTTATCTCCATCTAATGCGATACACCAGCCGTGGGCGAGTCTTGGCCCACGGCTTTTCTGTGCGTTTTCCACTTCTTGCTGTTGGCCTACAGACGTGACGCGACTCCGTTCTGTCATCGCAAACATCTTAACCAACCAATGGTTCTGTATCGCAAGGAATATTGTATGTCGAGGAAAAACACCCGCTCAAGCAACACCAAAGGCCGACCACCAACACATCTGCTAAAAAATCAATTCGGGAAAAACCCCACCCTATCGCGCCGTCCGCCACGTCAGCCAGGTCGTTAGGGATCGAGAGGCCATGGTAGAGTGGAGCAGGAGTGACACTCACAATAATACTTTAGGAGGTCCTGATGTCGTACTATGTTTCATTTGCCGAGATGGAAACTGAATTTATTGACCGTGTCCACACAACCGTCTGGTGCAACTGCGCCACAATCGACACCCAGCAACGCCCCCGTTCGCGGGTGCTGCATCCAATCTGGGAAGGCTCAACCGGCTGGATTGCCACGACACGCAATTCACCGAAAGCAGAACATCTTGAACACAATGCTTTCGTATCGCTTGCCTATGTGCAGGACCCGTTTAAGCCGGTGTATGCTGAATGTCGTGCAGAATGGGTCGATGACATGGAGGCCAAACAGCGCTTCTGGGATCTGTGTAAAAACACGCCAGAGCCACTGGGTTATGATCCAGGAATGATGTGGGGTAATGCAGAAAACCCAGCCTATGGATTACTACGACTTACACCGTGGCGCATCGAACTTTACGATCTACTCAATCAGCAGAACAGAAAAATCTGGCGTCCTGAGAAGTAACAAAGAGAAAATTATTGGTACACGACTCGCTGTGGATTGTACAACGAGTCGTACCATTTTCCTGACAAATCTATATCGTATAAAGACTTTATTATGTCATAACAACATCACGGCTTCCAGAAGTGTTCAATCAACGCCTGTTCAGCCTCGAGCGTCCAGATATCACCAGGACCAAGTTGTGCAGCCACATCGGGAAAGCGATCCTTTAGCTCCGAAAGGCCAATCAGCGGCAGCCCACTGATTTGTGGGAAGATCACGATCTTGCCAGGATAATGTCCTTCCATCAGCGCATGCAAACCATCCTGGGCTGCTTCGATACCGCCCACGGCAGCCACTGAGCGATTCGGTGACAACTCGCCAGCAACAGTTTTCTGGATAACGAGTTGCTGGTCACTCAGACGCGAGCCGGAGGTTCCTGTGAACTGCGCGTTGTGCAAATACACATCGCTGACTTTCAGTGGCGCATAGGTGCCATTCGGAACACCTGCGAACAGTACTAACATGCCGTCTGGAGCCATCATCGATCCGGCTTCAGCCATAAGTGCTGCCGATGGCACGCTGACAATCACGTCGTCGGCACCGCTGCCATCGGTCTCATGCATCACTATCTCGCGCAGCGAATTACCCGGCTGTGAGGGATTAACGATCACCAGACGCTTGCCACGTTCTTCGGCCAGAGTCGCAAACATATGATGAAGCGTTGCGAGCCGCTCATCATTCACATCAGTGGCGATGATCGTCCGCGGGCCATTGTTCAGTTCAATAGCGCGCTGGACATGCATCTGGCCCATGGGACCGCCTGCACCAATGAGCACGGCCACGCCACCCTGGAACAATTCAGCGCGGTTGCGCGCCTCACCATAGCTGGCGTCGATATCGGTGCTGTTGGTGCCTATATAGGCGGTGTAATCATAGTGCAGGCGACCGACATCGATCTGCGGCTCACCATCCAGTGGTGTTTGCCCAACCAGATTGAACGTGCCACGCCGGGCAATCAGCTTCGCGGCCTCACTAACCATCTCAGCCGAGCGTGGATCGAGCACCACAATGTCGTCGAAACCTTGCCCACCGGTCAGTTCGTCCTTTAGTGCAACGTAGTCAGCCGGGCTCAATCCATCGCGTATGGTAATCTGCGCTTTCGATTCACGCTCAATCACTGCACGCAGGTGTGTTGGCACATCGGTCAGAACAATTGTTGCCGGTGCATCCAGAAACTGCGAAAATGTATATTCGGTCACGTCGCCTGGCTGCCCAACAATCCACATCGAGCCGCCAACTTGCGGTGTCAGGCGACGGCGCTGTGTATACGCGCCTTCGACGCAAGCCCACGGCTCGGTGAGTGCTGTCTCCGCATACCCTAGCCCTTCTCCGACCGTCAATACATACGAGCCATCGTCGGCATTCAAAACCTCTGGCCCAATGAGATGAAACTGGATAAGTCCACCCGGAACGGTGTAGCCGTAAGCGGTGCTTTTACCGTTCTGATAAATATCCGGTTGCATCGCCAAACGCTGTCCCGGCGAGAACTCTCCGCGCAGGTTCTCGCCGACCCGCAGCACCGTCAGCGCAGCTTCGTGACCCAGTCGCGTCGGCTCGGTGGACAGGTCGCGGTTGTACAATTTGGGATGTTTGCCACCTTGCTGGATCAACTTGACATCAGAGAAGCACATGCCGACGGCGTCCACCCGCACGAGCAGTTGGTCGTCGCTCGGTTCGGGTATCGGCTCGTGTTCGGGTTTGCCATCACGTCCAACACTTTCTACACCTGGACCATACATATTCCAGGTAAGTGTCTCATCAGCGACTGGCGCGTCCGGCGATTGATAGAGATTAAATGAATTTGTCATTCTTCCTTTTCTCCTGCGCGTACCTCAGCAGCCGTAGCGTATTCGAGTGCCTGGCGGGCACGCTCCTGACATTGCGTGAGGCTTAGCGCACGTATTTGAGCTTTTACGGTCGGGATGGCGGGAACGCTGATGCTGAGTTCATCGACGCCAAGCCCCACCAGAATTGGCACGGCGATTGCGTCGGCTCCGAGTTCACCGCAGATACCCACCCACTTGCCAGCGGCATGTGCACCCTGGACCGTGCTGGCGATCAGCCGCAGCACCGCCGGATGCAGACCATCGGCATGGGTCGCGAGAGTCGGATGC
>JBCDFA010000223.1:0-13022 GCA_039178835.1 Chloroflexota bacterium | reverse complement strand
TTAGAATAAATATAACACGGTTTTGGAAAAAGTCAAAGAATATTTTATATATTAAAGTAATTGGTTAACAATATAAGTTTTTTGTGTAACTAAATGCCACGAAGAAACAGCTTTACACACCTCATCATAAACTTATCCCACGTTATCCCACATTATCCCAACCGTTTATCCCACACGCGTGGGATAACCCATGTGAAGCTGTGATAGAAATCGTCAAGAGTTTTCTCCACATGGCGACAAGCGTTTTTAGAAAACATGTTCTATATTTGACGATTATTGCTAATCTACGTACAATGCTGAGACGACATATATACACGCATATATAGCTCTATCATAAGCAATAAAGTATTTATACATTATGATTAAAATGCTGCACCTGGCCGATTTACATATTGGCATGGAAAATTATGGTCGTGTCAACCCAACGACAGGTTTGCACACTCGTCTCCACGACTATCTGGATCGGCTTGATGAAGCGATTGATTTTGGGTTGGCTGAAGAAGTTGATCTGGTCCTGATCGCGGGGGATATCTATAAAAATCGCACACCCAATCCCACCCATCAGCGGGAGTTTGCCAAACGTATTCATCGTTTACGCAAAGCTGACATGCCCATCGTCATTTTGGTTGGCAATCACGATGTGTCGCCTGCCGCAGGTCGCGCCCACGCTATCGAGATCTTTCATACGCTGGCTGTAGAAGGCGTAATGATTGCTGATCGACCCGGAATGCACCAGATTGACACCCGCGCTGGCCCACTACAACTGATCACTGTCCCCTGGATCACACGTCATTCTCTGCTTACCAAAGAGGAACTCCGTCTGGCCTCTTTTTTGGAAGTTGAAATGATGCTGCTAGGTCGTGTTGAGCAGTTTCTGGCCTATGCAGCCAAAGAACTGGACCCCGATATCCCTGCGGTATTGACGATGCACTGTACGATTGATGGTGCAACGGTCGGGGTAGAGCGGCAAATTATGCTCGGGAAAGATCTGGTTTTGCCCAAAGGGACCCTTGCCCTACCAAATATCGATTATGTAGCGATGGGGCATATCCACAAGCATCAGGTATTAGGTGAGCATCCGCCCGTTGTATATCCAGGCAGCATCGAGCGTATCGATTTTGGGGAAGAACACGAGGCCAAGGGTTGTGTGTTGGTAGAGCTTGAAAAGGGCCATACCCGTTGGCAATTTCGTGAACTCACAGCACGACCTTTTGTCACGATTACGGTTGATGTACGTAATAATGCCGATCCACAGCACCGTGTGGCTGTTGCGATCAACAAGCACAATGTGCAGGATGCGATTGTGCGTGTGCAGGTTGCCGCTCACGATGAACAGACACAGCACCTTTCGGTTGCGAAAATACAACAATTACTTGATGAGGCTGGCGCCTTTCATGTGGCGACGATCAAGATTGATGTTGAGCGAACCATACGGAATCGTCTGGGGGCTGATGGTGAGGAAGTGTTGGATGGCCTGACACCCAGAAAAGCCCTTGAACTGTATCTTCGGGCCAAAGAGACACCAGAAAACCGTATGACTGCATTACTAGATGCCGCCGATGAACTTTTCTCAGAACAGGGCACCACATAGTATCATTGGGAGTGCTAAGCTATGCGTGTAAAAGGGGAGACATGTACGATTGTACACATCTCCCTCATTTGTGGGGTAGAGCTATGATTATAGCCCCGTCTAGCGGCCTGCCACCACTACTACTTGATCAAGAATTCCCCAGATAAGATTAGGGAACAGTCCTAAAACAATAACTAATACTGTGGTCGCAATAATAGTCGTATTCATCGCAGGTGGTGTCATCACTCGTTCGTCTGATGATGGTTCTTCCATCCACATAACTCTAAGGAAACGCAGATAGTAGTAAAGACTCACGACCGTCATAAGACCGGC
Organism: Chloroflexota bacterium; assembly: GCA_039178835.1. Lineage (GTDB taxonomy): Bacteria > Chloroflexota > Chloroflexia > Chloroflexales > Roseiflexaceae > AL-N1. Next base: position 11,119 of record JBCDFA010000223.1, on the reverse strand, counting down.
TACAATAACTACTGGTAAGGCGCCAGCGCGATAGCCACTCATAAACACAAAAAACTTAGCCCAGAACCCTGATAAGGGGGGAATACCAGCCATCGACAGAACGAAGATACTCATCATGGTTGCAAGGCCGAGGTTACGCTTGGCCAGACCCTTCAGATCACTCATATCATCACCACCAAGACTCTCGGAAACAATAGTCAGCACTGCAAATGCCCCAAGCGACATAAAGGTGTAGACGACTAAGTAATAGAGTAATGGTGTTGTGCCAAAGGTTTGACTATCTGGTGATGTAATACCTCCCAGCAGAAACGCCAGCAGCAAAAAGCCAGCGTGGCCAATGCTAGAGTATGCAAGGAGGCGTTTAGCATTGGTTTGTGGAAGCGCCGATAAATTGCCAACTACCATAGTCACCATGGCAATAAATGCTATCAAACTGGTCCATCCATTGTTGAAACCAGGGGTACCGGCTGCGCCAGGGAATGCTGTAATCAGGAGGCGATAAAGCAGAATAAAACCAGCAGCCTTTGATGCCGTTGAGATAAACGCTGTCATTGGTGTTGGGGCGCCCTGATAGACATCGGGAGACCAGCCGTGGAAGGGAACCACCGCGATTTTGTAGCCTAAACCAGCAATGATAAAAACCATTGCCAGTGTGACCATGATAATACTGCCATCACCCTCTCCGGCAACTTCAGCTCCTTGGATTGTTGCAACGGCTTGGCCTATCTGAGAAAAGGTGGTAGCAATATTCTGGCTGGGGTCAGGGCCCTGATTGACACTGGCCGTAAACCCGTAGGCAAGGCTCATACCGTAGAGCATAATGCCAGATGAGATAGCCCCAAAAAGAAAGTACTTGAGTCCTGCCTCCACTGAACGATCATCGTTGCGGAGATAGCCAGCGAGCACATAAAGTGTGATGGAGGACAGTTCTAATGCAATAAACGCCAGAATGAGTTCGGTGGAGGCCGCCATGATAGACATACCTGCTGTGGAGAAGAGCAGCAGCGTATAGAACTCACCGGGGTTACTCAGGTCTTTATAGTCGAGCATGAGCAGAGTAGTAAAGAAGGCAGCCCCGATAAAGATCAGGCGTGCAACCATCGTAAGATTATCAGTAGCGAATGCCCCCAAAATAGGTTGTCCGCTCAATTCACCACCTGGCCCGGCAGCCTGGAGATTGCGTCCTAGATTAATAAAAAAATTCAAAAAACCGTTAGCACCACCAGGTGGAAGTGGGTCGCGAACCGTAAAAAGATAGCCACTTTGGACCAAACAGACTACAAAGACAATACCTAATCCAATCGCGGCAAGCTGCCCAGCTGCTTTACGCCGTTCAAGCCTCGCTTTAGGATCATTCCCCCAGCGTTCGAGCACATCCGAGCCAAGTACAAGCAGTCCTAGTGCAAGCAGCATCAACTCAGGTAAAATACGTGGAAAATCAGTAATTTGAAAAGTCACAGTCGTCACCCCATTCTCGGTCCTACTGGACGACATCTTCTATGTGTCAACCAAACTATATGGTGAGTATACGATGTGTACAGGCAAACGCACTATTACAACCATGCAGATTGCCTTCCCCGCGAGTCGTGTTGTATCTACGAAAGAGCATAGATTCTGTACATTTCATGTTGGAATGTGGTTATCCTATTATAGCCGATTGTGGAACAAACGTGGTCAACGCTATTCATTTCAGCACAATAATGATTTATGTTATTCCAATGCATGAAAACGCATTTCAGGTATAAGAAAATCGCACCTCACTATTCAAGGTACGATAAACGTTTCTTAACTGAAGATGGTGACTGGAGCGTGGTATCAGATCATTTTGTCTGAGTAGTGAGATTCGACGGTAGATTGGTCAGGTTGTCTGGAACTGGAGTAATGTCTGAACCATCATCTGAAGTTGGGCAAAATCAATTGGTTTATAGGCAACGCGATTGAAGCCAGCTTCAGCCAGATCAGCGTTGGAATATTTGCGTGCATAGGCTGTTACAGCAATGATTGGTAGATGCTTGAACTGTTCTTCATTACGTAACATTCGCACTGCGTCAATACCTGTTGCTCGTGGCATCTGAATGTCCATCAGAATAATATCGGGGTTGGTATCGTGTGCTTTGGCAACAGCGTCCAAACCATCACTAGCGAGAGTAATGGCAAAATTCTGTTGTTCAAAAAAGAGGCGCAAAAGTTCACGAATATCTGGCTCATCGTCAGCAATTAACATCTTTTGATATGTGCTCATGGCATTCTCGCTTTACAGTGCTCGCATACTAATATCCGCTGATATACACTATGGCTATGACTGATAGTGTTATGTATGCTGATACCCCATGCTAGTACACATGAGTGCGAGCTGGCAAATAGGAGGCCCCATGGCCAACAGACAGTCAGGGTCTGTCACATGCCAGCTCGCACATGACATGTACCGTCAGAAAATCGATGATGACACGGCTATGAGTATGCAAAAATGACATCTTGCTAAAATCGTACTATCTGACTTGCATAGCAATCCATTCCAATGGTACACTTTAGGTAATGCGTACTTCCACGTTTGCTGTACAGATTTCTACGACATGTCAGCAGATACGGTAAACGACCGTATGCCAAACGGAGTCTGCCTTCACACAAGGTTTCTGAGCAGCCGAAATACTGTGATTGGTACGGCATCTGCTAGTGGTATTTTGGGGCGCTGCTCTGGTTGAGCAACACATCAACCATACAATAACGAAAGGTAAAACGAAGGTGCCAAGTCTATTGAGTAAGCGACGGGTGCTTACTGAGCGTCAAGAGTTGTTGTTAGAACGAGAGCGTAGTGCGATGACGTCATTACGTGATGCATTACAACGCTTTGGTGCTGATGTAACCCCACATGATATGCGAACGCTCAACGAGGCTATTGCACACCTCGATGAGCTTTTTTTATTGGTAATTGCTGGTGAGTTTAATTCCGGCAAATCGAGTTTTATCAATGCGCTACTAGGCGATAAAGTGCTTCGTGAGGGGGTAACTCCTACGACTGATCGCATTACTTTGCTTCGCTATGGGACAGAGCCACACGAGCGTAATGTCGAAGAGTTTTTGATCGAGTATGTCTTTCCTGCGACAGTTCTTGAGCATATTGCAGTTGTGGATACTCCTGGCACCAACGCGATCATTCGCCGTCATGAGGAACTGACCCGTGATTTTATACCGCGCTCGGATTTAGTACTGTTTGTGACATCGGCAGATCGGCCTTTTACCGAAAGTGAGCGCTCATTCTTGTCTGCCATTCAGGAATGGGGCAAAAAAATCATTATTATTCTCAATAAAGTTGATCTGCTCGAGGCTGATGAAGTTGAGCAGGTAATAAACTTTATTCGTGAGAATGCCCGTGATCTGCTTGGTTTTACCCCTGAGGTTTTCCCAATTTCGGCACGCCTGGCCCAGCGAGCACGTAATGGTCAGGTCGATGAGGAGCTATGGCAGGCGAGCAAATTTGAGACGGTTGAGCAGTATATTCTTGAGACCCTTGATGAGGAGCAACGTCTCCGTCTCAAACTCTTGTCACCGATTGGTGTGGCCCAACATTTGACCGACAAATATCTCAAAGTAGCTGAAACTCGGCTGGAGACACTCCAGCAGGATTTTGCAACCCTTGACAATATCGAACGACAAATGGGCCTGTTTCGGGAAGATCTTGGCGAGGATTTTGCCTATCACCAAACAGAGATTGAAAATATTCTCAATAATTTTGAACTACGCGGCATGGATTTCTTTGATAATACCATTCGTATTGGGAATATTATGGAGCTACGTCACACGGATCGCATAAGTGAAGCATTTGAGCGTGAAGTGCTGGCTGATGTTCCACAACAGATTGAACAGCGTATTCAAGGTTTGATTGACTGGATGATTGAGAAAAATCTGCGGTTGTGGCAATCGATTATGGATTACTTACAACGCAATCGCGTTCCTGAGCATCGTGATGGACTCATCGGCGATGTGGGTGGGTCCTTCGACTACAATCGTAGTGCGCTCATCGACTCGGTTGCACTTACTACCCAGCGCGTTGTGAACACCTATGACCGTGAGACTGAGGCACGCGCCTTTGGTGATGATGTGCGGAATGCGCTGGCTGCCACAGCATTGACCGAGGCCGGTGCGGTCGGAATTGGTGCGTTACTCATTGCCGCATTTAACTCTATCTGGCTGGATGTGACGGGCATTCTGACGGCTGGACTGGTAGCCCTGGCCGGTTTCTATGTGCTCCCAAATAAGCGTCGTCAGGTAAAGCGACAGTTGCGCGAACGGATCAATACCCTACGTGAGCAGTTGCTACATACCATGCAACAGCAATTTGATAGTGAATTGGACAAAATGATTGGTCGCATTCGTGAGGCGATTGCCCCATACACTCGTTTCATTCGCACCCAACGCGAACATTTGACCATGGTGCAGGGCGAGCTTTCGGATATCGATGTTGAATTAGGACGAATACGATCAGAAATAGGACAGTAACAGCCCACCCAGATGATACAACACACACAAATTAGATGATGTTGTTAACAGTCATTATCTCCCACCTGGAGGAACCATGCGACCGAATGGTATGATCACATTGACGACCGATTTTGGCCATACAGACAGCTATGTTGGTGTGATGAAAGGGGTGATTTTGAACATTGCCCCTGAAGCACGCATTATTGACATTACCCATCATGTTGATCCGCAAAACATCCCACAAGCAACATACATAGTTCAAACGTTTCATCAATACTTTCCAGTGGGAACAGTCCATCTCGTTATCGTCGACCCAGGTGTCGGTAGCGCACGTCGCCCAGTTGCGTTGCAAACACCCGAGGCTTTCTATGTTGCGCCTGACAATGGCGTGCTGACATCGGTGTGGCGCAATGCCTTACAACGCTGGGACCCTGAACAGTGTGTGATAGTTGAGTTGACGGAACGCCGTTTCTGGCTGTCAGAAGTAAGCAATACTTTTCACGGACGTGATGTTTTTTCGCCAATCGCGGCACATATTGTACGAGGTGCAGCGCTTACCGAATTTGGCACTCGCATTACCCACTTGACCGAAGCCGATGTCGCAGAACCCATGAATGGCCGAACTGGCGCACTGGTTGGTCGTATTGTTCATGTGGATCATTTTGGCAACTGTATCACGAATATTGAGTTGTCGCATCTTGAGCAGTCTGATTTGATACAAGGTTTAGCGGTGGAGATCATTGGTCAGCACATTCCTGGTTTGTATCGCACTTATGCTGAGGGACCACCAGGTGAGTTAATTGCGCTAATTGGGAGCAGTGGTCGTCTGGAGTTGGCGATCCGTAATAGCAACGCTGCTAAACGGCTTGGCGTCGGAGTGAATGACAATCTCCGTGTCTGGGCTACCAAACATGCAACAAGGTAATTAGTGTTTCGCAGAAACAGGAGCAGTTGCCTGCACAGCAGACCCATGCATAATCCAACGATAACAAATTGCCACAACAGGTAGAAGAAGCCAGAAATTAATCAAACGAAAGATAACGGCGGCTGAAATAGCTTCGTTCCCAATACCAAGGCTCTGTAACGACAGCACTACTGCCGCCTCTACAGTTCCCCCACCTCCTGGTAAAACATTGAAGGTACTAGAAATAAGTGCCACTCCAAATGCAGACATGACGACAAAGATCGAGGTTGTAGCTCCGAGACTATAGAGCACGATCAGTAACGCGATACTGTGGCCACATAATGCACAGAGTTGAATCGCGATCAATCGAATAACTTCACTGCGGCGTGTAATAATGAGTGATCGTCCGCGTGCAAGATCTTCCACAATTTTGAGAATAGGGCCATCGCTCCAGGTACGTCGGAGCATACGTGCAATAGTATTCTTGATTCTCAGTAGCCAATCAGCCAGAACTTCTTGATCGCGTGTGAGCACATAAACGGCGCCACCTATGACGAAGAGCCCTACCCCCCCTGCTGCCATGGTTCCTGCTGGTGTACCACCTGTACTGTATATTGCAATGTAAAAAACACTAAAGACAAAAAAGAGGAGCATAGCTACTGCATAGCTTAGAGCTTCCAGTGAAGCTAGTAGTGCCGAGTGACCAGAGGGAATACCGCTACGGCGAAAAGATTGCATTAGGAAGGCATAGCTTGCAACACCACCCGCTGGAACGGATTGGCTGAACACAATAGCGACCAATGTGGTTGCCCAAATACGAATGACTCCAAGTTTATAACCAAGTGAGTGCAAAACACGATGATACACTTGCGATGCGATAAAAAAACTACCAAGCGCAATGGTGACAGCCAGCACAATCCAGATAGGTTGAATTTGATTAAGTAAGGAGAGTGATTCCTGAATGTGGTGGCGATTGAGATAGGCTAGTATGATAATGCCTATTGACAAACCTGAACTAATCAACAACCGCCAGCGATGTGTATGCATTGGAGAGGTCCTTTCGGTACGGCAGGAATGTGTTCTCAGGGAAAAGACGACCGAGAGGTTTCAAGTGTTGCGCGTATGACGCACATGTCAGGATAGTATACAAAAATCTGAACGTATTGTCATTCGTAAAGATAGAAATTTGTTGTTCAGAGTTGATCCAAACATATCGTACCAATGGATTAGGTCATACGTCTCTAGGACAAAACCGTTACCATGAGTTCTGCACATCCTGTTCCTTCAGTGATTGAGAGAGGAGTTGAGAGCTTATGAGGTGGCTTACTCCAGTGGTCGTTTATGTCTTACTCAAAGGCATTCTGGCATTTCTCTTGGCCACAATCTTCACTGTTGCACCACTTTATCGTATCAACGAGGTTGGTATGAAGCCACTTCAACTTATGTTGGTGGGGATGGTGCTTGAGGCTGCTGCGTTCCTTTTCGAGATTCCAACTGGCATAGTAGCTGATACGTACAGTCGGAAACTCTCGATTATTATCGGTGTTTGCCTGATGGGGGTGGCATCTGTGCTAGAGGGGCTGGTGCCGGTGCTTGGACCGATCTTGGTAGCACAGGCAATCTGGGGTATTGGTTTTACCTTTACCAGTGGTGCAACGGATGCCTGGATGGTAGATGAGATCGGCGAGGAGCGATCCCGTCAGGCCTTTGTCCGTGCGGCACAGATCGCCCAGATCGGCACACTCGTAGGCATTGTCTTTGGTACTGGCTTGGGAAGTATGCAACTCAATCTGCCAATCTGGGTTGGTGGTTTCCTGATGATAGGGTTGGGACTCTTGTTGATTATTATTATGCCTGAAACAGGGTTTCATCCTACTCCGCATCCAGAGCGCTCATCCTGGGAACAGATGCGACGCACCTTCGTTACTGGAACACAAGCGATACGGACACGGCCAATCTTGATCACAATTCTTACCGTTGGTACCATCGTGGGTGCTTCTGGAGAAGGGCTTGATCGACTCTGGCAGTATCACTTCGAAACAAGTTTTCGTTTCCCAACCGTTGGTGAACTGACACCGATCATTTGGTTTGGTATGATTAGTGTCATGGCCACGCTGTTAAGTATTGTAGCAGCCGAACGTATCAATCGCCACATGTCAGAGATTACAGATCGGAGCATTGCCCGCACATTGTTGGTGATCGATAGTATGCGTCTCGTTAGCATTCTTCTCTTTGCGTTGGCGGGGAATTTCTTCTTGGCTATTGCAGCTTTCTGTACAACCTCGGCATTACGAACGATCAATGGGCCACTCTATGCAGTATGGCTAAATCGCAATATCCCATCGTCTGTTCGCTCTACCGTACTCTCAATGAATGGTCAGATCGACTCGCTTGGCCAAATCGCGGGTGGGCCAGTGTTTGGTGCCATCGGCAATGTTTCGATCCGCCTGGCAATAGGAGTAGTTGGGTTAGTAATTGGGCCTGCGTTAGCATTGTACTGGCGCACGGCGTATACGAAGAAAAAAGCATTATGACTTCTACATGTCGTTATCAGTTTGCTTGGTACTCCTGTGTCTAACCAGACGGTTGCGCCATTGTGGAAAGCGATACTTGTGAAATCCCTGCCCGCGTAACCATAGCAACAAGGCCAATACCCATCCTGACCAGGCAAGGACTGTTGGGCCATAACGACTGGTAACTAATGCGATGCTAAGAACACCACGGAGCATATTGACTAATCCTTCACGTAGGGGCATCGCTCGGGCAGGTGCATCCCAATCCAGTGTTGCAAGTTGTGGCAGTACACCTCGTTCCACACACATCACAAGCGAATCGACATAGATAACATCGGTGAATTGTGCGGCAAGCAAGAGATCACGATGGAGCATAGGCCACGAAAAGATATGGTCTTCATCATGTGGATCACCTCCCCCAACCCCGATGGCATCAGCCGCTGGTCCATAGCTTGTGACGAGTGCACCCCCTAAGTCGCCATTGAGCGCATCTATTGGTACACCACTTGAACACATGAGCACTTCCAGGTCTGTTGGAATATCAACAATGTCGAACGCCCGTTGAACCAGAGTCGTGCCGATACGCCGATCATCAGCGATAAGTGGTATCTGGTAAGTATGGACTTCGTAACCATCACGATGGATCATCGCAATAAGTTCGCTATAGGCATTCTGGGCTGCCTGATAAAGCACGTTATCATGTGCCAAACGAATGCGGTTGATAATATGGCGTACATAGTGGTTTTCTATTTGTATAGCCTCACTTGGTGGTGCTATCTCCAACCCAATGGCATCAAAATGAAGGGCTTGTTCAGTGGCCCAGGCATGAAATTCACGATAGCGTGCCCGTGCCTGTGGGTAATTCTGGGCATTAAATGCATCGTCATCATCAGAAGGAACGATCAACCAGGCAACCAGTGGAATGGTATGCTCATTAAGTAGCCGTGCTGCTGTTGCATGATCATCATCGAACTCGGGTATCCCCAATGCTACACTGTAACGCTGTCTGGACAGCACAGTGAGGACATCAGGTTGTTGCAGTAGCTGTAACAACATGGGGCCCTCTAGATTGAGCGTGAAGATAAGACGAGGATGAAGGAGCTGTGCTTCATCTTCCGAGTGGTCGGGGTCATATGCGGGATCATGTTGTTGGTTGGGAGTTGTCATGCACTTTCCTAACTGGCCACACAGATTAATACGCTTCTCAAAATAAAGATAGTGTATTCTAGCATATTGGTGTGGTTCCCGATGGTCGTCAACCGTTGTTTGACACCCTACGCACATCGTCGGCCTCTCGCGGCACACTTCTTGCTAAAAACAAATCGTTCGGTGAGATATTTGTATACGTTCTCACCACGAAGCTTTATATCGTCTTAGCAATGTGAGACGGAGGTATGTATGACATTGATCACCAACGTATGGCGATCACGATTAAACATTGGTGTTGTTGGTGCGCTTCTTGCCGGTACATTTGCTGTTGCAGGTACAAGCACCCAAGTCGCTGCACAGGAAGAAGATGAACGCTGTTTTGAAGAGACGGAATTTTGTATTTCAGGACGTATCCGCGAGTATTGGGAGCAAAATGGTGGTCTTCCAGTCTTTGGTTTTCCAATTGGGCCCCAACAGGAAGAAACTATCGAAGGTCAGGCACTTCAGGTTCAGCGGTTTGAGCGCAATCGCCTAGAACTGCATCCCGATAACGAAGCTCCATACGATGTGTTGTTAGGCCGTCTTGGTGCTGATCGACTTGAGCAGCAGGGACGTAACTGGGAGGAGTTTCCCAAGAGTGAGCCACAAGAAGATTGTGTCTTCTTTGAGGAAACCGGACACAATGTTTGTGGTGAAATCCTTGAGGCATGGCGTGCAAATGGTTTAGAATTTGACGGGGCCAGTGGCTTAAGCGAAGCAGAAAATCTGGCACTTTTTGGACTACCACTTAGTGGTGAATATGTTGAAACACTGAGTGACGGAAATGAGTACACGGTTCAGATGTTCGAGCGTGCACGCTTCGAGCTTCATCCTGAAAACGAGCCACCATTCAATGTATTGCTTGGCTTGTTAGGTGTTGAAGTTCAGGACGGTGGCGAAGAAGCTCCTGCTCCAGAGCCCGATCCTGAGCCAGCTCCACTTCCTGAGCCTTCATTTAACGAGTGCCAGGCAGATCCAAATGCTAGTGTTGCACCAAACTTCCCGGTCAACATTGTCTCAGTTGATAAGGAAACTGAGGTTGTGACTCTGGAAAATGTCAGTGATGAGGCTGTCGATCTGACGGGATGGACCATGTGTAGCATCACCGGCAATCAGACACACGATGGTATTGAGGGAACACTAGAGCCCGGCGCCACAAGCGAGTTTCCGTACACGGGTGATGATGATGGCAGTATCTGGACGAATGATGCCAACGATGATGGCGCACTCTACAACACCGATGGTCAATTGGTAAGCTACTGGTTTGATCCTGCCGAAGATGAAGTCTCTGAAGAAGATGAAACCCAACCAGGCGAAGGTGAAGGTGAAGAAACTCAGCCAGGGACAGATGACGACGAATCTGGTACATAATGCTTTGATGGCTCCCTTTTGCTGAAAAGAAAAAAGAGACGATCACACAGTAGTGTGGTCGTCTTTTTATTTATTCTGTGGCATTCGTTAAAAAGTCACACAACGCTTCAGTGAATGCCGACCGCACCTGAGCAAATGCTGGTACTGGGCTTTCAGGAAAGCCTGCTAACACCTGAGCGTGAGGAAGATACTCGGTGAGGGTGTGTACTGTTTGATGTTGATGTGCAGGTGTTTCGGGTTCAGCAGGCACAATAGCAAGTGAGAGGTCAAGCTGTGATAGTTTCTGCATATCGCTTTCATCTACACCACGTAAGACGGTTCCGCTCAACAACGCTTTGGCAGTCTCGTGAATAATATTTGCTGCAATGTGACGAGAGAGTGTACGAAATGACTGAGACAGCATTGGACTATGAAGTAATGCAACCCCCCACGGAAATCCCGTCTGTCCGCTTTCCGGTCGTGGTACGCCTTGTGTTTGGAGGAGCTCAAGATATGCCCCAGTGCCCTGTTCTTCGATTAGATGAGCAGAATTATTGAAGGCTCTTCCAAGGGAGTCGTTATCAGGTGTGGCAGGCCAGCAGAGCACCAGTGAACGAATGTGTTGCGGTGCGCTAAGAGCCAGCCGAATCGCCGCTGAACAACCATTGGACCCCGCAATAAGATG
>JBCDFA010000222.1:0-13078 GCA_039178835.1 Chloroflexota bacterium | reverse complement strand
GTTGGGGAACGGGAGGTGCTGGCAAATCGGTAAAGAGATTTGGTCGGTCTAGCTGGTCCGGTAGCTCCATTGATGTATAAAATCCCGTATCAATGCGGTCAGCAAAGCTGGCTGATCGAACTGTACAAATGTCCGTGCGTTCGGAATGAGTTTCAATTCGGCATTTGGAAATGCCTGTGTCAGACGTGTAGCGTAGCGCTTGGGAAAGATAAAATCATCACTCCCCCAGGCAATCAAGACCGGCTTGTTGAACGCTGAAAACTTGTTTGCTGCCTCAAGTGTATAGCGATTAGAGATGGTTGCAAGGACTTTGCCTGCATCTCTGCGGATACGAGGCTCACGCACAAACCGCCCGAAGAACATATCAAGCATGTCGCTGGTTGTTCCGGCTTTCGATAGCATCTTCATCGTAATGCGTTGAACGATTCTTGGTCGGAATAGTTGAGCCGCGATTGTTGTACCCCCAGGGATACGTGGGAGCCACTGGAACATACGGAAAACGGGCGGTAAGAAATTTTCAAATGCATCGGCATTGAACAACACTAACCTCTCGATATGCTCTGGGTGATTGGTGATCACCAATTGTGAAATGGCTCCTCCGGTATCGTTGCCAACCAATGTCACATCGTGCAGATCGAGCGCTTCAATAAAATCTGCAACGAGCTTTGCCATGCCAGGCGGCGATAAATCAGCGTCGGGTGCCACAGCCTGGGTGTGTGCTCCCATTGGCAGATCAGGAGCAATACACCGAAACTGCTGACTCAATTCTGGCATAATATAACACCATACGTTGCTGTTGACTAATAGACCGTGGACAAAGACAATCGGTGGCCCTGATCCAGACTCTTGATAGAAGATGGTTCCCTGTGGAAGCACGACGGATTGTTCAGGCTGTACGTTCATACTAGTTTCCTTTATTTTGCAAATTAGAATATGAATTCATGTTCATGTTACATGGATTGTTTCGATTGTCAATCTCTGTTTTGTTCGCAAGCACAGCATGTTACTTGGCAATGATGCGATTGTAGGGGTGGGGTATGGTCTGTATCAAGGGGCTATTCCTGTTATAATAAAGTTAAATTATGTTTTCTCATTTCCATTATTATCAAATGAAGGGGTTGATATGGAAGCCAGAGTGAATCGACAATGGCGTCTCGCCGCTCGTCCTGATGGCATGCTCAAAAAGACCGATTTTGAGTTCCGTGAGGAACCTGTTCCCAGCATTGCAGAAGGTCAGATCCTGTTGCGAAATATCTACCTGTCACTTGATCCGACCAACCGTATGTGGGTCAATGAAGCAGCAACGTACTTGCCACCTGTGCAGATCGGTGAAGTGATGCGTGGTGGAACCATTGGTGTTATCGAGGAGTCGCGTAATGACCAGTATCCGGTGGGCAGTATTGTCCAATCGATGCTGGGATGGCAGGAGTATGCCCTCTCTAATGGTGAGGGCGTGACTATTTTGCCCGACTTTCCCGGCCTCCCTCTCGACGCTCATTTTGGGCTCTTTGGTCATATTGGTCTGACAGCGTACTTTGGCCTGTTGGACATTGGTCAGCCCAAGGCAGGCGAAACGCTGGTCGTGTCGGCGGCCGCTGGAGCAGTGGGATCGCTCGTTGGCCAGATCGGGAAAATTCAGGGTTGCCGCGTAGTAGGTATTGCTGGTACCGACGAGAAATGTGAGTGGATCACCAAAGATCTTGGTTTCGATGCAGCGATCAACTATAAGACCGAGTCGGTTCCCAAACGTCTGCGGGAACTTTGTCCCGATGGTATCGATGTGTACTTCGATAATGTTGGCGGAGAGATTCTCGATGCTGCATTGCGGCTGATCAATCTTCGTGCGCGTATTGTGATCTGTGGCTTGATTTCGCAATACAATGATAATAAGCCAACGCCCGGTCCCTACAATTTTGTCAACATCCTGGCGCAGCGGGCACGTATGGAAGGCTTTATTGTGCTTGACTACTTTAATCGTGCTGGTGAGGCGGTAGCTGCATTGGGTCAGTGGTATGCTGAAGGTAAGCTACGTTATCAGGTCGATATCGTGGAGGGATTCGAAGAGATTCCCGATGCAGTGAATCGGCTTTTTACAGGTGCAAACACCGGCAAGTTGCTTGTCAAACTTTCCGAGGAACCAGTCCGCGAAGTTCAGGCGTAAATCAGTTCAATTGTGTGCCCTCTCTTGTTTTGGAGGGGGCACATAAATCTACTAAAAACTTAGATATTTCACATATTCCAAAGGCACAACCATGAAAACAATCGGACTGCTCGGCGGCATGAGTTGGGAAAGCACCGAACTTTACTATCGCCTGATCAACGAAGGTGTGAAGCAACGACTGGGTGGTCTGCACTCCGCCCGTATCGCCATGGTCAGCGTTGATTTTCACGACATCGAGACGTTGCAGCACCGTGGTGAATGGGAACGCGCTGGCGCGATGCTGGCCGACGCAGCCAAACACGTAGAAGCAGCAGGCGCCGATGTTCTGCTCATCTGCACCAATACGATGCACAAAGTCGCGCCACAGATCGAGGAACATATCAACATCCCGATCCTGCATATCGCCGACGCCACTGCCCAGCGCATCAAAAGCAATGGCCTTCAGACCATTGGCCTACTCGGCACCAACTTCACGATGGAGCAAGACTTCTACAAGGGCCGCTTGATTGAGCAGCATCAGCTCAATGTGCTTGTGCCACCGGAGAAGGATCGACAAACGGTCCACCAGATTATCTACGATGAGCTTTGTCTTGGCATCGTCAAAGATACCTCACGGCAGCAATACCTCAGCATCATTGAGCAGATGCACGAAGTGGGGGCAGCGGGTGTTATTGCAGGCTGCACCGAGATTGGCATGCTTGTGCAGCAAGAGCACACCGACGTTCCGCTGTTCGATACGACTGCGATTCACGCGGAGGCAGCCGTGGCCTTTGCGTGTGATGACGAAATGCTGTAAAGCCTATACATGCAACGTCGGCACTCGATGTAATGGTGATATCGTAATGCGGTTTGCGGGTAGCTTTGTCGCATTGGCTAGCTGATTCTCCCCATCAACAGGTATAATGATATGGAGTGCTTCTACAGCTTGCACATTTGCAATACAGCGCACTAGAGAGGACTCATATGAACATTCCTACCATCACCGGCACGATTGATCGCCGCATCCTGGTGAACTATCGAGTTGATCCACAGGTACTTGCCAAGATACTCCCATCGCCCTTTGAACCCAAACTCCAGAATGGTTATGGAATGGCAGGCGTGTGCCTTATTCGGCTCAAACATATTCGACCACGCTTTTTCCCGGCTTTTGTAGGCGTGCAATCTGAAAATGCGGCTCATCGCATCGCTGTACGTTGGCAAGAACACGGGGTATGGCGTGAAGGTGTGTACATCCCCCGTCGTGATACCTCATCACCACTGAATACATTGGTTGGTGGTCGCATTTTCCCTGGAGTCCATCATCGCTCACGGTTTCATGTCAAAGAGGCAAATGGTCGGTATCGTGTGGAGCTTTCTAGTAGCGACAATGCAACACATCTTGTCGTTGATGGAAAACTGGCCGAGAGTCTTCCTGACACATCAATCTTTGACTCACTCCAAGCAGCGTCAGACTTTTTCGAAGCAGGTTCGCTTGGATATTCTGTAACTAAAGCCTCAGACCAGTTTGATGGATTGGAACTGCGGAGTTTCGACTGGAAAGTAGCACCACTCGATATCACAACTGTCGAGTCAAACTTTTTCCAGAACGATGCGCTCTTTCCGCAGGGCTCTGTCGAGTTTGACTGCGCGTTACTTATGCGTGATATCCAACATGAGTGGCATGCTCGTCCGTTGCTCTGCGCCACATGAGCAAAAGGGCTGATGCACGATCCCTCAAGGTACTGTATCATTACCGACGTTGATCGTAACCGTGGTGATACAGCGGTGTTGTGCATCGAACAACCCGTAGAGAAGGACTACAACCATTGGCACACCCACAAACCTCGACGGTTCGTTACAGCCGTCTTGTGAATCAGTCACCCGTTTTCTATGGTTGGATTATCTTGCTGATCGGCACTTTTGGCACCATTATGACCACTCCTGGTCAGACGCATGCGGTGTCAATCTTTATCGAATACTTTATCAGCGATCTTGGTATTAGCCGCTCACTCGTAAGCAGTTTGTATACCGTTGGGACATTGGTCGGCAGTTTTGCGTTACCTATCGTTGGTCGTCGCATCGACAAGCATGGCCCACGCAGAATGATGCTTATCATTACGCTGCTGTTTGGCCTTGCCTGCATCTATATGGGCTTTGTTGGGAATGTGATTATGCTGGGCCTCGGTTTCATTTTGATCCGTATGCTTGGCCAGGGAAGTCTGGGGCTTGTAAGCAGCAACATCATTAATCAATGGTGGGTACGCCGACGTGGCATGGTCATGGGAATCTCGGGTCTGTTAATGTCGCTGATCAGTGTGGGAGTTATTCCTAGCCTGCTCAACTGGCTTATTCCGATCTATGGCTGGCGTGCCATGTATATGTTGATGGGCTTGGTGCTCCTGCTTGGGTTGGCCCCACTCGTAATCTTTTTTGTTCGTGACCAGCCAGAGCAATATGGCCTGCATCCCGATGGCGACCGTTCAGGCGGGACGAATACAGCTAGTATCACTGCCCAGAACGAAATAAGCTGGACACTTCAGGAAGCCCAACGCACATGGTTATTCTGGATTATGGGGCTGGGGATGGCAACAGTGGCACTGCTCGTTACAGGTTTGATGTTCCATATCGTTAGTATTTTTAGGGATAATGGCCTTGATGAGTCTGTCGCGGCATGGGTCTATATGCCAATCGCCGCAACGACTGCTACGGTTAATCTGGGCAGCGGCATTCTCGCGGATCGTATTCCTGTGCGTATTTTGTTGGCCATTGCCTTATTTCTCCAAACCATAGCGCTCTTTATGGCTCAACACCTGACAGGTACGGCTATGGCTTTTGGTTATGGCGTGGTGTTGGGCAGCACAATGGGTCTGATGGGGACAGTTAACAGTGTTGGCTGGGCCAAATGTTTTGGGCGTGCTCATCTGGGCAGCATTGCTGGCATGGCCACAACCATTTTGATCATTGGGTCGTCGCTGGGGCCCATGCCTTTTGGTGTTGCACGTGATTGGTTTGGGAGCTATCATTTCGTATTGACGCTATTCGCATTTTTGCCTCTTGGTCTTGGTATTGCAAGTTTGCTTGTTCGACAACCACAGAAATAAACCATAGAAAAGGAATATGTATGTCTCAGACCACGCTGTCTCCTATTCCTGTCATCCTTGATACCGATATCGGGAGTGATATCGATGATACATGGGCGCTGGCGATGCTGCTACGGTCGCCTGAACTCGATGTCAAGCTGATTGTCTCCTCTACTGGCGATACGACCTATCGCGCTAAAATCGTGTGTAAGCTGCTCGAAACAGCCCGACGCACCGATATTCCAGTCGCTATTGGTATCCCTGAAGAAGTGGACGAAGACACGCCGAAAAAACAGGCTGATTGGGTGGCTGATTATGATCTGAGCCGATATTCCGGAGTTTTGCACACCAATGGTATTGCCGCATTGACCGATGCGTTGCAAAGTGCTACCGAACCAACTACACTGATTTGCATTGGCCCGCTTACCAACATCCCCCCTGTACTTGAACAGGCCCCTTATGTAGCAAACAATACACGTTTTGTCGGCATGCATGGTAGCATCGCAAAGAACTACAATGGGCAAATGGGTGCGATTCCCGAATACAATGTGCGTCGTGATGTCAAGGCGTGTCAGGCTGTTTTTGCTGCTTCATGGCGTGAAATGATTATTACTCCTCTCGATACCTGTGGTCGGGTGCTGCTGCGAGATGCAAAGTATCAAGCGATTGCAGAGAGCAACGATCCGCTGCTTAAAGCAGTGATCGAGAACTACCATATCTGGAATGATGGCCCTGCACAACAGAGCAGCATTCTGTTTGATATCGTGGCAATTCATCTAGCCTATTCGAGAGCATTTCTACGGGTTGAGGAACTGGGTGTGCGGATCACTGATGATGGCTATACCATCCTCGACGATGAAGGACGGCCAACTCAGATAGCGATTGATTGGAACGATCTGGATAGCTTTGAGAATGCGCTTGTACAAAGACTTACGCTGGTGTAAGCTCATAGGAGATTTTGTGTATGCACTACTATTATTATGAATGGGATGAGTCTCGTATTGATGCGTTCAGTCATTGGGGGACCAGCACATATTATGTTGAAGTCGACTCACAAGGGACAGTGACCCGGCAACTTGAGATGTATGCCAATGGGCTACGTCTGGCATATGACGAATCACACCCGACTGATGTGTATGGCTTGCTTTCCGAAAAGCCCGTTGATGGTGAGGTAGCACAGCAGTGGACACCGATCACGCAGGATACCTTTGAGCAGGAGTGGCAGGCCATACCTCCACATAACGGCGATGCTCGAGTGATTGATCTAGAGGCTGACCAGCAAGTGACCTACACGATTGAAGGGCAAAATTGTGTTTCTTTTGAGGGCTTTATCGCTGAAATCAATGTCGTCCTGTTGAAAGACTATGTATGGGATGGTAATCTCGATGCCTTCAATGACCTACTCTATGGCGGCTTTGGTGCGCTGGATGAGGCATTCCATTTTGAGTGGCGGAATGCGAGAACTGCATCGGAGCACCTGGGGTATACTGCAACCATCCAATGGCTGCGCGACAGATATACGTTCTGTCATCCAAGCAATAAGGCGTATGTGCTCCAACAGATCGCGGATGCAGAAAACCGGCGCGGTGCCACACTCTTCGACTGGCTGGTTCAGATTATTGCGGCGCATGAGGGTATTCGGCTGACGTTGCGGTAGGCTTTGAATGCATATTTTTTGTCCCTCAATCCATTTTGAACATGTTGGTTGTTAATACAGCTTGATTTCCACATGGCTCTTTCATAAAGTACTTACAGGCATAGACTGAAACAAGAGGAGTAATACGACAATGCAATCAAACACGCAAGACTTTGATTGGTCAAGTCAACAGATTATAGTGACAGGCGGTAGTGGTTTTCTTGGTACACGTGTGGTGGAGAACCTCCAACAACGCGGTGCTGGTAACATTGTCGTACCGCGCAGCGCACACTACGATTTGCGTGAAAAAGAAGCAGTTATTCAACTATATCAAGATAACCCAGATACGACACTTGTCGTACATCTTGCTGCTAACGTTGGTGGCATTGGCTACAATCGTAGCTATCCTGGCACGCTCTTTTTTGATAATCTGATGATGGGAGTGCTCTTACTCGAACATGCCCGTCTCGCTAATATCCCCAAATTTGTTGGTGTTGGTACCGTTTGCTCCTATCCCAAATACCCAGCCATTCCTTTTAAGGAGGAGGATATTTGGGAAGGCTATCCGGAAGAAACGAATGCCCCATATGGCCTAGCAAAGAAAATGTTGCTGGTGCAAGGTCAAGCGTATCACCAAGAATTTGGCTATAACGCCGTTCACCTCGTGCCGACGAATCTCTTTGGGCCAGAGGATAACTTTGACCCTGCTAGCTCGCATGTCCTGGCTGCGCTTGTTCGTCGTTTTACCGAAGCGAAAATGAGCAACGCTCCCACTGTGACACTCTGGGGCGATGGAACCCCTACCCGTGAATACCTGTATGTGGCCGATGCCGCGAATGCTATTGTCCTAGCTGCGGCGTATTACAACAACCCAGAACCGATGAATATTGCAGGCGGGACAGAAATAAGCATCCGCGACCTGGCAGCTATGATTGCAACTATGATCGGTTATACCGGCGACATTCACTGGGATACCTCCAAGCCAAATGGACAACCGCGACGTAAAGTGGATTCAAGTAAAGCGGAAAAAGAGCTTGGTTTTGTCGCAAGGACAAAGTTTGAAGATGGCTTACGAGAGACCATTACGTGGTATGAGAGAAACTATGACCGTACCGCCTTACAATAAGTAAACATAAGCATATCACGTACTGCGGTACTGGCGACTCCTATGCCTCATCGGCAAAGGCCCGCAGTTGCTCATCGGCGAAACGGTAGTACACCTTCTCCTGCAGACGTGGCGCACCCAGATAGTCGTAGAATGCCAGCGCATTGGGGTTGGTTGTTTCTGCGGTCCAATCAAAGCGAGAGCATCCGTGCTCAATCGCGTATCTGGCCAGAAATTTCATGAGTGCTTTGCCTGCACCTTTGCCCCGCGCTTCCGCAGAGGTGAAGAGTTCCTTCATAAAAAGCTGCCCGGTTGCGTTGGGGCCAGGGTACATAATGGAGAAGGTAGCAATGCCCAGAGGGGTTATGCCTTCTCTGGCCAGCACAACCTGCACACCACAATGCGCTTGAAACAGATTATGCTCAACGTAGGTGGCTATGTCGTCTCTTGATAGTGACTCGACTCCGGTGTAGTACTGATAGATCTGGTGAAAGAGGCCAGTAATATCTGCGAGGTCTGCTTGTGATGCCAGCGCGACAGTGACCATGGTGTTTCCTCAACGGTGCTACAATGGCTGAACCCACGCTTTGCGCCAGTCAGGAGCCTCGTATTCATCTGGCCAGAATTCCGTTTGGTGCGCAATCAAGCCATCGCGCAGGGTCGAAAATGTGATAACGCGTGCGTGCACTACTCCATCAGTAACGCTCACATCGGACACTACGGTGTTCTCTTCAGCAACAAGACTATTAATCGTAAATTTCCATATTCCGTGGGCCGGGTAATTTGTGTTGAGTGTGGCGAAGTTCGCACGTCCTACAATACGTTCGGAAGACTGTGGCCAGAGCAATTCGTAGTCTTCGGTGAGGCACTGGCTGGCTGCTGTAAAATCGTTGCTGCCCATCGTGTGCCAGAAATGACGGACAATCTCTTTGGCCTCCATAACGGTGTTGGCCTCCTTACGACCTGAACGACAGGGTCTTCTTTTGAAATTAAACAGACGTTCGTGGATAGTATATGTCAGGCGCCCAGTTGTTGCAAGACATTACCGCTCATCGCCGTCGCCGCGAATCTGGTTGCGTTCCAATCGAGAGAATAGTTTGGTGAGATTGCCCTCTGCGACCTCTTCCAGCGTTAAATCCAGCTCTGTGCAGATTTGTGTGAGATACCACAGGACATCGCCCAACTCCTGTTTGAGTGCTTCGCGGTCGGTGTCGCTGATCACACCGTTCTTGTCTCGAAAGATTTTCTTGATTTTGCCAGCCACTTCACCTGCTTCGTTGACAAGGCCCAGAGTCGGATACACTATCGGATGATCGGTGGGAATCTCGCCCCAGGTCTTCCGTGACTCGCGCTGGTAAGTGCTGAAATGTTCGATGTTCATGCGGTTTGTTCCCTGACTGATCTTAATTTATTGTTTGTGTGGTCTGAGTGTAACAAATCGCAGGGGAAATGGAAAGGTTGGTTATGGCAGGGCATTAATGCTGTCCTGCTGAACTCTCTCTGTATGGCCCTATCCATTGTGGCATGAGTGCTTGCTGTATCACCAGACCGGCAGCCAACAAAGTGTGCTCTGAGCCACGATTGCCAACAATCTGTATTCCCACGGGCATACCACAACTCGAGAAGCCTACAGGGAGTGTCAGTGAGGGCAGACCTGCTAAATTGACCCAGGTCGTAAAGCTACTCAGCGTTACTACGGCCATCCAGCGCACCGTCCAACCGAGGCGTGGCGCAGTGAATGGAAACACCGGGCATACTACGATGCCTTGCTCACCAATTAGTTCCGCAAGCTGTCTGTGTATCTGTTCACGCCATCTTGTCCCATTGATGCCCAGTTGATTGGTTAATCGTGAGACAGTGTTCATCAGCAGCCACATCAGCAGCGAGCCGGATGCGACACGTTGGTTACCTATTAGTGTTCGTCCCAGTTCGGCCAGGGGCGACCATGTCTCACCATTGCCGAATCCCTGCGCCCAGGCCTTTCGTTCGGCTTCTTTTATAGAGGCGGCCCGGCCGATGCTTGCTAGTCGTCGTGCAGCAACTGCGCCAGGAGTAGCTACCATTCCTGCACCAGTAAGTGCCTTGACCGCTGCCGATACCCCACCACGTACCGCACTGCTACTGGGCACCAACCCATCGCTGTACCAGCAAGCTACCTTCTGATCACGCAAGGCATCCGGGTTGAGCGTATGTGGTTGTGCATTACACAACACATCAAAGGCCAGTGCTACATCTTCTACTCGCCGCGCCATTGGTCCTAATGCCACAAGGTCATCCAGACCTGCGTGTAAGGGCGGCCAGAAGTGCTCGACAGACAACAAGTTTCCAGTGGGTCGTAGCCCAACGATGCCGGTAAAAGCAGAGGGAACACGGATACTGCCACCAATGTCTGAGCCCAGACCCAGGGGTGAGCCTCCTGCTGCGATGATAGCTCCTTCACCGCCGCTAGAGCCACCTGCCGAGCGCGTCAGATTCCAAGGATTGCGTGTCGGGCCGAACACGATATTGATCGTTTCCATGTCACTCGAGTTGTCAGGGACGTTGGTCTTACCAAGTAAGATCGCTCCAGCCTCACGCATACGTCGCACCAGAGGCGACTCTTGTGTGGATCGGTTGTTGACACGCGAGACCAGCCCACATACGTCTGGTACGCCCTCGCCTACCTCGAAGCCATCCTTGACGGTGAAGGGCACGCCATGGAGCGGTCCCCAGAGTTCGCCATGGTTGAGAGCAGCTTCGGCTTCTTTCGCACGTTGGCGGGCCTTTTCAAATGTTGTGATAACAACGGCATTGATGCTTGGGTTGACTGCTTCAATATGGGCAATATGTGCGTCGACGACTTGTACAGGCGAGAGGTTGCCTGAGCGGATAGATTGGGCTATCTCGGTTGCTGAAAGATTGGTTATCACTATATACCTACTTCATTCTATTGCATCTCAGCGATTACTAATAAACTCTACATGTGTATGCTTAGGAATGGCTTAGCTGGCCATTGGGAAGCAATATCTTCGTGGTACAATGTGTAGTGAGTTGTTTGGGAATGTCTGTTCAGCACATCAGGCAGGAAGCTATGAACCGATCAGCCCAATGCACCATCCGGCTGCTTGGATCAGTTGATGTATGTTATGCACAACAGCCAATACGTGACTATGAGTCGACTAAGGCTCTGGCGCTTTTGTGCTATCTTGTGTCCCGCAACCAGCCAGTGTATCGCCAGCATCTTATGGGTCTACTGTGGCCTGAAAAGAACGAAGAACAGGCACGTAACAACTTGAGTGTGGTGTTACACAACCTCAAGACGTTGCTACCAGGTTTGCTCACATCTGATCGCCAAACAATCCAACTCGATCCTACAGCCGACTACTGGTGTGACACACATCATATTGTTGATGTACTCAACCAGCACGACACCAGAGCGCTGACTGCCGTAGCGACACTCTATCGTGGTGACTTTCTGGAGGGATTCTTTCTCAAGGGCTGCCCAGAGTTTGAGGTTTGGCTGGCAATCGAGCGCGAAGTCTGGCGTCAACAGATGAAGCAGGTGTTGTATCATCTGGCACAGCACACCTACAATCAACAGGCATATGTCAAAAGCCAGGCATATGCGACCCATCTGCTCACAATTGACCCGCTTGATGAAGCGGCCCATCGCCAGATGATGTGTGTGCTCACTATGCTCGATCAGCGCCACGCAGCACTAGAACAGTATCACACCTGCTGCTCTCTACTACAGGCAGAATTGGGTGTACATCCTGATATCGAGACAACGCATCTCTATGAGCAAATTCGATCTGGTACATTTGTGTCTTCACCTGCTGTTGATCGTCCAACCGTACTGCTGCAAAATTTGCCACACCAGACCAGCCTGTTTGTTGGTCGTGCAGCCGATCTCAAGCACATTGCAGAGCTGCTTGTTACACCTGAATGTCGATTGCTAAACCTGGTAGGACCGGGTGGTATTGGTAAAACACGCCTCGCGGTAGAGGTGGCGTATCGTCGTATTCATGGTTGTGACAGCGCCTGTTTTGTCGATTTACAGGGGATTAGTGACCCTGATGATATACCACTTGCCATCACAGATGCACTCGGCTACCTTCTGCGTGGGCGGGCGGCGTCTATAGATCAAGTCATTGCACGACTGAATGGGCAATCAATCTTGTTGATACTTGATAATTTCGAGCATCTGCTCACTGCTTCCGACCTGCTTGTGCAACTCCTCAGTCGTACCACAAGGGTACAATTGCTTGTGACCTCGCGTGAAGTGCTCAACCTGCGCGAAGAATGGGTGTATCCCATTGAAGGCTTGCCTTTTCCCATGGCTGTTTCTGAGCAGTCCGAGACCTATGCAGCCGTACAGTTTTTCAACAGTCTTGCCCGTCGCATCCAACCGGATTTTGCACTTACCGATAACCTCCCCTCGGTAGTACAAATTTGCCAACAGGTACAGGGCATGCCGCTGGCGTTGGAATTGGCTGCTACCTGGTTGCATTCATTGTCGTGTAGCGACATTGCCAACGCAATCGAGCAGAGCACTACATTTCTGACCACCAGCCTACGCGATATACCAGAGCGCCATCGTAGCATGCAGGCCGTGTTTAAGCATTCATGGCAATCTCTTTCCGCATCAGAGCAGCAGTTCCTGGCAGGTACAGCGGTGTTTCGTGGTGGTTTTGATCACCAAGCAGCCCAAGAAGTTGTCGGAGCCACACTACCCGACTTGACGGCACTGGTACAAAAATCCCTACTTCGTTTTGATGCTGAGCAGAACCGTTATGTGATGCACGAACTGTTACGCCAGTTCGCTACAGAACAGCTTGCCACCACGGACAAGTTGCACAAAGTGTATCAAGCGCACACGCGCTACTATGCACATCTTCTGGGAGAGATTGGCTCCGGCATGCGTGGGGGTACGCAATCTGTAGTAGCATCAATGATTGATACTGAGCGGGGGAACCTATGTGTAGCAACTCAGTGGGCTGCTGCTTATGGTATGTATGCCGAACTGCGGCAGATGCTTATGCCACTCTGCGTGTACTATCACGTGCGTAACCGCTATGTCGAAGGACAGGGCATGCTGGAAGATGTCGTGAACCGGATCGACGCCAATGACCCGGCAG
>JBCDFA010000221.1:0-13138 GCA_039178835.1 Chloroflexota bacterium | reverse complement strand
TGTACCACAAGCCCCCCTTGGCATCACTGGACCAGACATGGTTCGCTTTGCCCGGAGCGGCCTGGAGTTGCCCGAAGACATGACAATCGTTACTCTGCTTGCAGGATGGTGAATGGGGAGCTTTGCTAAAGCTTGCACCACCGTCAGTTGATACATAGAAGTCACCACCCGTCTCAAAGGTAATAACATAAAACGTATTGGCGGCAACTTTGTCTGATGCGAGGGCTGTTTTTGATGCGAGCCAGAATTGAAAGTGCGTGTTCTTGGTTGAGATACCAGAACTCTTGCTCCAGCTATCACCCCTATTGGTTGTGTAATACGGAACTTTGCCATCACCAAAATTGCCTGAACTAGGGAGCCACACAATCTTATTGGGATCAGTAGCAGAGACCGCGACGTTGCCACCATGACTATCGGTGGGTTTCCCTTTGAAAACGGTCCAATCTTTTCCACCATTGGTCGAGTATGCACCACGGCCAGTTAACTCAGGGAAGGAGTTGTTTTTGACCTGAATGTGCACCATAAATTGCGAATTGCCACCGCTGTAGTCAATGCTGGTACCACCCCAGAAGTCATCATCGATAAGGGGGCGGCTGGGGAAACCATCAGGATTGGCGTGGTAAAATCCCTGCCGATCATACACAGTGCTGACGGGGTTTCCACCAGGTGGCGCAACCAGATCGGTACTCACCATTTCTTCAATCCCTTTACTGGCAAAAGTCCAGGTGACTTCCGAATCGTTAATATCGGTAGTATTCCATACGCCAATGCCCTGTGGAAACCATAAGCGGTCGTTGACATGTGGATCGATAGAAAGACTGGCGCTGGACATATAGCCTTCTTCGTCGGTTGCCTCGATCCAGGGAATATCAGGTGATGAAATTGCAACATCTAATGTGTCCCAGGTGGCGCCCCCATCAGTTGTGCGGTAGAAATTATTATCTTTGACACCACCAGGACCAGCAAACATCCGCTGTGGATTGTCCGGGTCTACTGCAAGTTCCCAATAGTTTTGGCTGGCGGGTGAGATGTCACTCCATGTATTCGTCTCTGGTGAGTATTTGTGTATAGAACCAGTACCGCTTTTTGGTGTGATGCCAACATACACCGTTCCATCAGAGGCAACCTCTGCATCATACGGGATCTGACTGGTTGAAAAGGTTTTTGTCCATGTTCCCCCCGCATCATCACTACGGTAAATACCTGCACCAGCTACTCCAGCATACACGCGTTTGGTGTTGCCTCCAACTGTACCTTGGCTGGGGTCAAATACCACAAATTTGACACCGGCCAGGTCGCCTTCATTGCTACCGACTGGCACTTGCGAAGTGTTAATCTGGCTCCAGCTAGCTGCCCCATTCGTGCTGCGCCAGAGGCCCTGTTTGCGTGAACCAAAGTACACAATTCCCCCATTGGCCGGATCAACTGCAATACGTTCACCGCCAGTTCGGAACCCTCCGTTCCCCTGCATCCACCAGCGCTGACCACTGTCGGTCCAGATGTTGCCACGATCTGTACTCTTCAGAATGCGTCCTGAACCGGGAGAGTCAGGACTATCTTCTCCAGCAGCCACATAGATAGTCTGACTGTTGCTGGGACTTATACCAATGCTCTCAACCCGATAATCGTTCCTGGTGGGTTTGGGAACGCGACTGCTTAACAACATTTGTGACCATGTGCGAGTAGACTCATTCCATCGATAGGCACCACCGACATCGGTACGTATATAGACGAGGTTAGGTGTGGTGGGGTGTACCACCAAGCCAGTCACAAAGCCACCACCACCAATTTTAAGCGGTTTCCAGGTGTATGACTCGGTGATGTCCGCCGCATATGTCGGTCGTGTGCTTGTTTGCACAAACAACAGGCTACAGATAAGTAAAAGGGCTAATGTTCCAGCGAAAATGGATCGTGCTTGTACCATACGATGATGGTTTGTCATAACCAGGTTTCCTTATGTGCGTCTTTGCGAGCTTGATGATCCGCATGCCTCAACATTGAACTATGCGCCCCCGTCACCAAACACAAGGTACTCTTGAATCATTATCGTGCGATGATTGGTAACCAGATGCGTGTTCCTGTTTGAACAGGTTGTTCGTAGAGTCGAACCGTTGCTACATCAGCGAGACTATTCCAATTGTTCTCGGTTCCGAAAGTGACATTTTGTCCATCGCGTTGTTCTCCGTCGTCATCATCGTTGATGCCCACATCAAGCCCAAACCTTGTATCAGTAGTGGGGGTGATGTTGAGCGTACTCCACGGGATGGCTACCTCCACGCTATATCCACCATCGATGTCGCTGGTTGCGTACTTCACTCCTGTGGTTTGGTCATTCTGTTCCCACAGGTCCGTATCGTTCCATCCTAGGACAAATTGGCGGTCAACCAGCGGATCGTAGCTTGGTGCACGATCATCATTCCCGTCAATATAGATTTCTACGCTGTCGTCTTCCCAGGCATTATCCGAGTCGTTATGAAGATCGTCATCAAGCACCTGCACACCGACATAGAGATATGTGTCGTCCCAGGCGAGGCCAAAGGCTGCCTCATTATCCACTGCGCCAGAGATTGTCTTGGAGATAGGTATCGTGATATCCCAATCTTCTTCGGTTAACCTGCCATCAATAGTCGGAACGGTCTCGACTTGATAGGCACGGAGTTGATTGGGGTCTTCTCCGGGAATGGTCACGCGTTCTTCGTTCGATGCCGGACTATCACCGTTGCCGTTGTAGGCGACGATGGTAACGTAATAGGTGGCGCCACGATTGAGCCCTGCAATCTGGTAGGTGGTACGGTCATTGACATCTACCACATTCGTGTAGTTCCCCGATGTTCTGCCATATTGCACTTTGTAGCCAGTGGCCGACTCCACTGCCGACCAATCCAGAGTCACCGTTGTTTCGTCTATCTCTGGCGTCGCGAGTGTCGCGGCAGCAGGTACATCCGAGGTGGGACGAGCACTCTTTTCTTTTGCATTCGGACCATCGCCCTGCTCATTATAGGCCACTACTGTAAAATAGTACGTGGTATCGTTGTTCAATCCCTCAGCAGAAAAACTGGTCGTATTGTTCACATCAACGGTCTGATCGTATTCCCCGGAAGTGGTCCCGTACTTGACTGTGTACCCCGTTGCACCAATGACAGCACCCCACGAAAGCTGCACGGTACCATCGGCGGGTATTGCGTCAATGATGTTCGGGGCAGATGGGGCTTCGGCTGGGAGGGTGGTATCATCGCCATACACAAAACTGGTTCCTGCGAAGCCAGCATACACGCGTCCGGCGATATTCATATCACCTTTGAGCACATTGATGTCATTATGGATGTTCGCAGGATAGTCTGTAATTTTGTCCCAACTTGTTCCCTGATCGGATGAGCGCCAGATGCCGTTCTCATCATTGATTTTTCCACGCATATAGATGGTTGGATAGTCACTGTCGCCAATCGCTTTGCCAAAACCAAAGGCATCAGCCTCCTGCACAGCCTCGATCTTGGTCCACGGCGTCGCGCCCGCATCGGTGGTGTACCACAGGCCACCTCTCGCATCGCTCGACCAGACATGGCTGGCATACCCAGGGACGGCGTGGAGCTGCCCAAAGACATGACAGTCGTTGTTTGCGCTACAGGTAGGTGAGTGGGCTGCCTGAGTGAAGGTGGCCCCGCCGTCAGTCGAGACGAAGAACTCGCCATCGTTATCAAAGGTGATTACGTAAAACGTGTCACCCAAAACCTTGTCGGCGGTAAGGGCTGTTTTCCGCGCCAGCCAGAATAACGGGTGGGTGTTGATTGATGTGATACCGCTACTTTGTTGCCAGCTATTGCCAAGATCGCTTGTGTAGTACGGGACCTTGCCCTCACCAAAGTCTCCAGTACTCGGCAACCAGACCATTGTATTGGGGTCAGTCGCCGAAACCGCAATGTTGCCCCCGATACTGTCGTCGGGTTTGGCGGGGAATGCCTGCCAGGTCTTGCCGCCATTGCGTGAGTAGGCCCCGCGTCCGGTCAATTCAGGAAAGTAGTTGTTTTTGACTTGAGCATTCACCAGAAAAGAGGGGGTCTCTCCACTATAATCAAGCGATGTGCCGCCCCAAAACTCCTGATCCAGCAGTGGTTGCTCGGGGTAGGCATCAAGGTCAGGATGGTAGAACCCCTGCCGATCATAGACAGCAGTGATGGGAACACCGCCAGGTGGTGCGATGACATCGGTGGTGACCATCTCCTCGATCCCCTTGCTCACGAAGGTCCAGATTACCTCTGCATCATTGATGTCGGTGGTGCGCCAGACGCCTGTTCCTTGTGGAAACCATAGTTCGTCAGGGGTGTGTGGGTCGAGTGCAATGCTGGCACTTGACATGTAGTTGTCTTCATCGGTTGCGAGAATCCATGGAATGTCCGGTGATGCAAGGGCGATATCAAGTGTATCCCAACTGCTTCCGCCATCAGTCGAGCGATAGAAATGTTGATCGGCGACACCCGCTGGAGCAGCAAAAAGACGTTGCGGATTGGCTGGGTCAACGGCGATCTCCCAGTATGATTGGTCACTGGGCGAAATATCGGTCCAGGTATCGGTATCGGGTGTGTATTTCTGGACTGACCCTACCCCACTTGGCGGGGTTATGCCAACATAGAGCGTGCTGTCGGATGCGACTTCGGCATCATAGGGAATCTGTTCGGTGGTCAATATCTTGGTCCAGTTTGTGCCAGCATCGCCGCTACGATAGATACCTTCTCCGGCAACCCCGGCGTAGATACGCTCGGTTGCGCCATCAACTGTATCGCTGGTTGGGTCGAACAGTACGAATTTAACACCGGCTGGCGTGTTGTCATTGGTACCAACCGGAATCTGGTCGGTGGCGATCTGCGACCAGGTGGTGCCACCATCGGTGCTGCGCCACAGTCCCTGTTTGCGTGAACCAAAGTATACAACGTCGCCATTGTTGGGGTCTACCGCCAGCCGTTCGCCGCCGGTACGGAAGGCACCATTTCCTTGCATCCACCAGCGCTGACCGCTATCGGTCCAGCTTTGGCCCTGGTCGGTGCTTTTGAGAATACGGCTTGCACCATCCTCGCTGCTGTGGTCTTCGCCAACGGCAACATACACAACCTGATCATTCGAAGCACTAACAGCAATGCTCTCGACATTGTAATCTGGTTTGACTGGATCAGGAATGCGATTGCTCAAGATAAGCTGTTCCCACGTTTGTGAGGCTTCATCCCATTTGAATACTCCGCCAACATCAGTACGAGCGTACACTACATCTGGGGTTGTGGGATGAATCACCAATCCGGTGACGAATCCACCCCCACCAATTTTGAGAGTATTCCAGTCATATGTATCTGAGATATCTGCTGCGACGACCGTCGGTGCACCAACGTTCGGCATCAATTGTGCTGCAAATAACAACACAATGCATAGACTCGTGCATACAGCAACCATTCGTTGAAATGCAGGTGTAGTTCGGATATTCATGCTCGTTTTCCTGTGGGTATGCGAGGCAGAACTATAGCTGTAGTTCCACCAAAATAGTTCTTATTTGTAAGATACAAGGATAACCAAATCTACACGATGACACTACGAGTGCATTTTGTAGAAATGTAGACGGTTAGTTTATGATGAACATATTGTGACTTACAAGACACTTGTCCTACATCGTTTGGAACGATACAGCCGACTAATGCAGGTTCTTATTTCACCGCGCCAGCAATACCTTCGACGAAATAGCGCTGCAAAAAGATAAATATCACCACGAGTGGCAAGATAGAAATGGTCGCTGCCGCACAAATGACGACCCAATCGCGTGTGTTTTCATAGACAAACGCATACATACCAACTGCCAGTGTTCGCAGCTCTGGGCGATTGAAGACAAAGACGAGTGGATTAAAGAAATCATTCCAGGTGTTCATAATCGCCAGGAGTGCCACGGTCGCACTCATCGGTGCCGCTAGCGGGAAGGCCACATGGCGAAACATCTGTGGCATGTTGGCACCGTCGATCATCGCTGCATCTTCTAGCTCACGTGGCAGCGTCGTAAAGTATCCGGTAAACAGGAATGCGTCGAAGAGTAGCCCGCCAAGCACTGGTGGGATAATTAAGGCCCAGATCGTGTTTAGCATGTGTAATGCTTGTAGCACCTCCATTTGCGGAATGATTGTGTATCCGGCGGGAATAAACATTAAGCCGACCATGATACCAAACAGAATCCGTTTTCCGGGCATGTCGGTGCGCGCCAGCACGTAGCCAAGCATCGACGCCAGGATAACTTTGCCTGCGACCACACAACTGGTGACAAACACGGTGTTGGCGAAATAGCGCCCAAAGTTTGCCTGAGTCCAGGCACGGGCAAAATTCTCTATCTGCCATGCCCCTGATGGGAAGATTTGCATCCCGAGCTGGAAAAACTCACGATTTGTCTTGAGTGCACTCCCCACCATCCAGATAAATGGATAGAGATAGAAGAACCCGATCACGCTCAGAATAAGATAGGTGATCAAGCGCCCTATCTGGGCACGTGTTATGCGACGTGCTCGGACCTGTGTACTGGTATCTGACTGTGATAATGATGAAGTTGCCATAGTGCTTATACCTTATATATCAATCAAGATTCAATGATTGTCGTTGTCGTCGGGCATTACGGATCGCTATGACATTCAGTATAGTGATACCAAGTAAAATGATATTGACGAAGATAGAAGCAGCAGAAGCATAGCCATAGTTTGCTTCGACCAGCATATTATTTCCATACCGTTGCGGGAAGGCAAAGGAGAAAATATAAGACTGAATGACTTCAGAGGCATAGAAGGGTCCGCCACCAGTCAAAGCCAGCACAGAGTCAAACACCTTCATCGATCCCAGAATAGCCAGAAATACGATGATGATACCGACAGACTTAATCATAGGGATGGTGATGTACATAAATTTCTGGAGCGAACCAGCGCCGTCGAGTGTGGCCGCTTCATAGAGGTCTTCTGGAACGGACTGGAGCGCAGCTAGAAAGAAGATAAGGTTGTACCCAAAGCTATGCCAGATACCGACAGCTATGACCGAGGGGAGTGCCAACTGTGGGCTACTGAGAAAGCCCAGTATCGGATCAACCAAGCCAGTATCATAGACGAACTGTGGTAGATTCTGGGCCAGCGCCTGGAACATAAAACGGAGCACGACACCAATCACAAGGAGACTCGTCACAATCGGTAAAAAGTAGATAGTGCGGAACAGACCGCGCAGGCGTAGCTTGGGGTTGTTGAGAATCACCGCAAGTGCCAGTGAGAGGGCCAACTGAATGGGCACCAGGACCGCAGTGTACACCAGTGAGTTGCGAAATGCTTGCCAGAAAAAGGGATCTGTTGCCACCGTGACAAAATGACGAATACCAACGAATTCAGTTGGTTCCCCAATGCCAGACCAGTTGTAGAACGCATAGCGGAGCGAACCTGGAATTGGATAAATAACAAAGAGCAATGTCCCGATCACTGCTGGCAGTACAAATACATAACTCCAGAGATTTTTGCGTATGCGTCGCCTCAGTGTACTGAAGTGTGGTGGTTGATGTGCTAATGGTACATTGGCCATGCATAGTCTCCTCAGTCAATTGGATACTGCACCCACGCAAGGTGCGATAATCGTTATGAACAGGGAGAGTTGAGACCAATATCGTCTACAATGTCTCAACTCGTCATAGTGGTTACACTTAGTATGCTAGCTGTTCCATTGCAGCATCATGCTTCTGACGAAATATAATCCTCGCCTTTGGTCGGGTCCCAATCAGGATATTGGACACCCCACGCAAAATACTCGAAGCCTACATCGGTGTTTCCAGCATTCCTGGCATCTTCAAAAGCTTGCTCACGCATGGCATCTTTTGCAGAGGCCAGTTCATCCAGCGCTGCATCGATATCAGTGATCTGCCCAGTAAAGACACCCTGTAAAACAGCGACTTCGTTTGGGCGTGAATCTCCAAACGTGACCTGCTGCATATCCGGTGTCATTTTAGGGATATCAGGGCCAACGCGTGTGTTCGCGGTATCGATCTCAAAGAACTGTTGCTGTTGTATTTTTCCCATATATTGCGGGTCATTATTCTCTGGCCATATGGACGTTCCATTGCCTGACTCGACCCATCGTTGACTGGTTTCTTTGGAATGGAACCATTTGAAGAGACGCCACGATGCTTCAGGTTGCTCAGTCTGGCTGCTTATGCGTAGGAAGCTGCCGCCAGGTGTTGCACGATACCACCCAAGCTGGGTGTCAGTGTCTATTAAGGGCGGAGCAAAAGGACGATAATCAGTAAAATCGGGATGGGTTTGTTCCCACCCAGCGATAGCCCATCCGCCGTTGGGAATAAAGGCTACTTCACCTTCTGCAAACAACGCACGTATCACTTCATCATTGCCTGTGGCCGATTGTGGATGAATCCAGGCCTGTTCACGTGATTGAACAAAAAACTCGAGGATACGGTTCCAGATGTTGCTATCTGTGTAGCCGCTTTTGCCTGTTTGGGGGTTAAATGGCTCAAAGTGTGCGCCGCTGCGGAAGCCCCACCACCATGGCCAGAAAGCACCGTTGAATTCGCTGGTAGCTACGGCAAAACCAAACACAGAGCCACCACTTTCCTGGGTTACGGTTTGTGCATATTCAGCCAGCTGATCAAGGGTCTGAGGAATAAGAGCCTCGCCATTGTCATCTACAAGACCATACTCTTTGAGCACTGCGGTGTTAGCATAGAGAAAATTCCACATAGCGCTACGTGCCTGGAAGGGTGCGCCGTATGTTTGCCCATCGAAGATGTTTTGCCCTTGGAAGAAGTCGATCTCAGGATTGGGGAAAGTCTGCACAAATTCGTCGTAATCATCAAAGTCAGAGATGGGACTAACCCAGCCCTCTGCGACCGCTTCGGCCAGGAATGGCCCCCCGCCAATCCAGAGATCGGGAAGACTCTCGTCTGCTAATGCTGCATTTAATGAGTCATCAATCTTGGGTTGTTTTACGCGAGTAACCGCAATGTCAGGATTCGCCTCTCCAAAACGCTGTAGTTCATCTTCGAGCCATGGTTCTTGTGTGACCCATGGGTCCCACCAGACAAGTTCTACTTGTGAAGCTGTTTGTGCTGGAGGACTTGCTGCATCCGATGAAGCTGACGCATCTGTCGTGGTATCACTTTCTTGCGTGGCAGATGTTCCACAGGCTGCTATGAGTGCTGGTGTTGCTGTGATACCAATACCGGTAAGGACGCCACGAAGAAATTGACGGCGTGAGCGAGGATGTCGGTCGCGCATAAGATCTTCTCCTTTGAAAGATATCAAGGACCAACATTGTGTCACTTGATACTAGGGTAATCGTACTCTTTAGCTACCTAACCATGACATGAAAAAGGGTCCCCTAAGCAGCTACAAACGAGAATCATCCATGTCACTTCTGTAGATGTGTTCACAAGAGCACCAAAACGGGTACTTACGATGTTTGTGTAATGAGCGGATAGATTGTGTTTTTAAACTATACGTGTAGTTTTATCTAGATAAAGTAAATTGTACTGCAAATAGGGTTGCATGTCAAGTTTTCCCTGTGTGAGTGCAGTGAAAGCGCTGTGCAGATGTAGGAACATATAGTGATGAGCTTTGCTGCTCCTCTATGCCTGGTGTTGTCACATTCTGATTCCGCCAGAGTTGTGTTTTTTAGTAAATCGATACACTAAAAATATGAGTTTACTTGAGGTATATTGACAGGAAAGGTTATCTATGATATTGTATCGATACAGTAAATCGTTACACTAAATTATAAGTGTTCACTTTGTTTAGTATTCTCGGAGGGGTCTGTGCTATCTGAAGAGGTTACTATCCACGATGTTGCGCGCACTGCGCGGGTGTCGCCAAGCACCGTTTCAAACGTTCTCAATGGACGTACTGAACGCATGCGACCCGAGACCAGCGAACGTGTTCGGCGTGCGATTAAACAGCTTGGTTATGCCCCCAATCAAGCTGCGAGACAGCTCAAGACAGGTTTTGTCCCTGTGCTTGGGTTAATTGTTCCATCAGTTGCCAATCCATTCTGGGGAGCCTTCGCCCGTAGTGTCGAAAAAGCTGCACTGGCTGAAGGATACCAGGTGTTGTTATGCAACGGTGAACGCGACCCAAAACGCGAGCAACAGTATGCGGAGTCGCTCTGGGGTCGCGGTATTCGTGGGGTTATGTTCGGTTCATCGCCAGTATCGTTTGATCACTTTCTGGAGTTGTCCGAGCGTGGGCTACAGGTCGTCGCATTTGATCGTCAGGCGCAAAACACTGACCAGGTTGGTTTTGATAGCATCAGTGTTGACAATGAGCTTGGTGTACGGCTGGCTGTCAATTACCTATTGGCATTAGGCCATCGCCGTATCGGTTTTCTCTCTGGGCCAATCCGCACGGTGAATCGTCTCAATCGTCTTGACGGGTTCCGTTCAGCTTTGGCGGATGCTGATGTTCCATTTGATGAGCAACTTGTGTGGGAGGGTGCGCTCAGCAGTAGTTTTGGCGACATCGAAGGAACCGATATTGGTCGTACTGCTGCTCGAGATCTGCTGAGTCGCCCGAAGCGCCCTACCGCCCTTTTCGCCATCAATGATATGTATGCCTTTGGGGCATATGCTGGCGCACGGGATTTGGGACTGCGTATTCCACAAGATGTTTCGATTATCGGTTTTGATGACATTGTGCTTGCGGAAATCGTTGATCCACCGTTGACTACGATACGCCAGCCACTTGATTCGATGATGCAATCGGCAGTGCGGTTGTTGATCGGTCGTTTGGAAGAGACCCGTACCGGGCCTCCTGAGCATATGACGGCAACGCCCGAACTGATTGTTCGTGGTTCGACAACCCAGGTGTCTCTAAAAGACGAACAATAACACATCACACATACGTAATACAAAGGAGTACAACCATGGAGTGGTTTGTAGACAACGCTGTCTTGCGGGTCATGATGCCTATCATTAACATAAGTGCTTATGTGTTGGCTATAACCTTCCTCTCTCTCTCTTTTTTTATTTCCAATCCCTTTTCCATTTCCTGGTCCTGTCCTGAGCGATGGCTTTCATTGAACCATTTTGTCCCATATCGCTATCAATCCAGACCGTATCCTGTCTACAGTACGACGAGTTTGAACACGACTCTCAGGCGTTGTTCGTCACCCTGGCGTTCGCACGTTTATGTAGGATGTATCAATTCCATGTAACTTAGGAGACAAACTATGCTACGTTTGCCATTCATCAAGACATTGCGAATGACATTAGTCCTGCTCATGCTGCTTACCTTCGTGGTCAGTACACCCGTGTTCGCTGCCGGTACAAACTATTATGTAAGCCCTTCAGGGAGTGACTCGAACAGCGGTACATCATCGGGCTCGCCATTTCAGACTATTCAGAAAGCAGTCGATCTCGCACAACCGGGTGATACGATCAATCTGGCCTCTGGTACATACAATCAGGACATTCTCTCGAGACGGAATGGAACCGCATCAGCGCCTATCACCCTAACTGGTCCATCCAGCGCTACTATCAAAGGTGGTGGGAATGGCCGTGTCTTCGAGATTAATCACGATTATCTGACCCTTGATGGTTTTACGATGGACGGAAGAATCAGCTCTTCCTCGTACCGCGACAAACTGCTCTTTGTTATCGGCACAGAAGTGCGTGATGGCGTATCTGGCCTGCGTGTGCTGAATATGACCTTTAAGAATGCTGGTGGTGAATGTCTACGTCTGCGCTATTTCGCTCAGAACAACGAAATTGCGTACAGCACCTTCCTGAATTGTGGCCAGGACGATTATCCTGGTGGTGAGTGGGCCGGTGGTGGTAAGAATGGTGAGGCGATCTACATTGGGACCTCGAACAATCAATGGGATGATGGCAAGAACCCCACGAATGAGCCAGATCAATCGAATAACAACTGGGTGCATAACAACTTTATGGACACCCAGGGTAATGAATGTGTCGATATCAAAGAAGGTGCCACAGGCAACATTGTTGAATATAACGAGTGTACCGGACAGAAGGACGAAAACTCGGCTGGGCTGGACTCGCGTGGTGATGGCAATACTTTCCGCTACAACGAAACCTATGGCAACGTTGGTGGTGGTGTCCGGTTTGGTGGCGCTCTCGTCGATGGCGAGCAATATGGCAAAAACAACGATGTCTATGGCAACCTCATCTACGACAACATTGCTGGTGGTGTGAAATTTATGGTCACCCCGCAGGGTAAAGTCTGTGGCAATACGATGTCGAACAATACCGGTGGTGACTCGTTTGGTGATTTTGCGGACCAGTTCGACCCGAAAGCACCATGCAGTGGGAATGCGGGTGCATTAGAAGTTGCCTCAGTAACCGCGAGTAACAATGATGGTAATGGTGCGACCAATACGCTCGACAACAACCTGAACACCCGCTGGTCTGCTCAGGGCGATGGTGAGTGGATACGCTACGATCTGGGCGGCACAAAGACCGTGAGCTTTGTTGATATCGCCTTCCACAGGGGCGATCAACGGGTTGCCGATTTCCAGATACAAGTGTCCAATACGACTTCTAATTGGACAACTGTCTTTACGGGTAGCAGTAACGGCAACACAATCGGGTTGCAAACCTTCGACTTTGCCGACATAAGCGGTCGCTACGTTCGCATTGTCGGGTTTGGTAACACACAAAATAATTGGAATAGCCTGACCGAAGTAGATATTTATGGAGCGTCATAGTTTTACGGAGATTCATGCATGAAGATCGATTTAACAGGAAAAACGGCACTGGTGACGGGTGGTAATTCGGGTATTGGTCGCGCCATTTCGCTGGCACTGGCCGAGAGTGGTGCCGATGTCGCACTGACACATTTTTCCACCAGCAGCGATGGCGAGACTGCGCGTGCTATTCAAACACTGGGCCGTCGGGCGTGCAGTTTGTATATGGATGGCACCGACAGCACCAGCGTCAGTGATGCGATTGCGCGTGCTGCAGATGAACTAGGTGGGCACATCGACATTCTGGTATGTAATGCCGGCCACCTGATTGAGCGCGTCTCGATTGCAGAAATGGATGACGAGCACTGGCATAAGGTGATGAATGTCAATCTTTCCAGTGCCTTCTACTGTGCGCGTTCGATATTGCCCTATATGAATACGGGAT
>JBCDFA010000220.1:0-13154 GCA_039178835.1 Chloroflexota bacterium | reverse complement strand
GCTTTTCGTACCTCTCCAATGTAATTTTGTATGCTGCTTATAACTCTCATCTTTACTTGGATAGAGATATTTTTAGCTTTGCCTATGGCTATACAGATTGTTTTAATACACCTATCTATCATAATTGCTTGTATAAAGTTGTAGAAAGGAGAATATCACCGTAATCATCTCAGACGTTTAATCATATAATAATATGGGGTAGTTTTTATTAAGGATATCCACATTATGATTACAAGAACATTCCTTGGAACACTTTTTATCATTATCTTCACGTTAGCCTCTTTTTCGCCTACATTTGCAACGGAATCACGTAACTACACAGACGGCAAAGGGATTATCACCTTTCAAGGTCAGATCATCACGAAGGAAGCCCTATCACATTTAATGAATACACGGTCTATTCATTGTCACGATGCTGCCGGAGCATCGATTGTTCATTGCTTTTCCACAAGTGCACAAGCAGAAAACAGTCTACGTCAATTTGGAGTACATATTACGATTGGCAATAACTCAGCCATTGATTCGCCTGCAACGAACATATCGACACTCAATGCTACTTTAGGATGTGCCTACGTTACATTATATGATGGAATAGATCTTACTGGAACCTCATATACCTTATGTACAGACCGACCTAATTTAGCAGACATTGGGTGGGATGAGAGAACAGAGTCATTCAAAACCTATTCATCGGTGACTACGCTCTGTACACAGGCAAATTATGCCCTCAACGGAAGTTGCCTTGAAGCACAACCTACCGAAGGGGGAGTAGCAGATTTGAGCACATTTCTTGGTGGTGTTTACTATCAAACCATTTCCTCAGTTAAAAAAGGGCCAAGGCCAAGATTTTAGTCTAATGACATATAATATACCAAATTCGTAGGATTCAGGGAGGAGACCTAATATACCTCCTCCCTGCAATGTAAGATTGAACTTGAACAATGAGGTAGATATGTCCAGAGTACTGGTTGCGTGGTTTGCGTGCATGTTAATCACTTTCTCTGCGTGTTCGAACATGCTCCCAAACACACCAGAAAATCGCGGATTTGCGATGCAATCATCACAATCGCTTCCGCTCAATCGAGGAATAACAGCACAAGCAGAACAGATCACATTAACGGCAGATGACTTTTACCTCGAAGCTGATAGGAAACGCTACACCGCACAGGTCCATCCTATTCTCTTGAATAGTTATACGGACCATGAATACGGTAAACTCGAATTAACCTGGTTCGAGCATGGTGTGGAGATGCGCCTCTATCTCTATTTCACAGGCAACAGTACTTCCTGGTGGGTCAATGAAATACGCACCTTTGATGGATCATCTCCTGGTGATTGGATCTACTACAGAGGTGTTTTCTTCAAAAGCCCCAAGGGTCAGCC
Source organism: Chloroflexota bacterium (assembly GCA_039178835.1). Taxonomy (GTDB): domain Bacteria; phylum Chloroflexota; class Chloroflexia; order Chloroflexales; family Roseiflexaceae; genus AL-N1. The sequence continues at coordinate 11,771 of JBCDFA010000220.1, read as the reverse complement.
CTTTACCGGGGATTTCGATATCAGCAGTCAGGACATGCCGCAGTACCGGTCGGATGCGGTTCCAGGAAAGCTTCATTTCACGAATCTACGGCTTGAGTGTAACTGCTCCTTCCAGCCAGAACCCAAAAAGCACATGCCATAACGCACAGCTACTTCCCTCGACGCACATAGTAAAGCACTACTGCAGCGACAATGACCAGGAAAGCAATCAACAAATACGCTTCGTTTGGGCTAAAAGAGACACGAATCCCATTGATCAGTACGGCGCCGATAAACATGCCCACAAATGGCAGGGTAGCTCGCCATGCCGGTCGATTGGCCTCGCCCAGAACGTCCACATTCCACGATATTTTTCGAGATGTCTGATGTGTAGGTGGTGTGTGTAGAATACACAAATACTCGCGTATACAGGTGAAGTCAGCACAAGCCACCATATGTAAGAATATAGGGCTAATGATACCGACGGTATTGTTCGTACATATCTCGGTATGAGTCACAGTACCTTATCGAACTTCCAAAATATTATCTATTTGGGGGCTTCTTTTGCTAATGATACCCACGCCTGTTTTTACGCCATTCATGCTTTCTCAATAAAACAACGTCTTTCTTGATTATCTACTACTATTTCAGCACCTTGAGTCTGGGTATTGAAAACAAAGAAGGAATACGAGGCTAAGAGCATAGCAGAGTAGTAGAAATGTGCCACTCGCAAAGAGTGTACTATCCTTAAGAAAACGTCGACGACGAGACATAGGCGAACGAAATGACGTGGGTACATTAATACCATTCTGGCGTACCAGTGTGTACACCTCCCAACCTTTTCGTACACCCAACAACAGCACTAGTTGCCACACCATTTTCCAGCCAGTGGCTGCACCTGCCTGACCATCTCGTACAGTAATAAGATAGGGCTGATGCAACCAACCCTGTGGATATACCCGATTAAGCAATCTACGTACCTCTGGAGAATAGATACTAACTGGTTCAAGTTTTCCTACTATGAGATTTTGAATTATAGTGGCTAAATGAGCACAGGCAATACAATGAGCGTCGTATACTAAAAATCTCGACATTCGTTTGTTATTCATAGGTTAATCCCTCCCTTTATACAACAGAGCAAACATAGCACGGACAATCATATACTATCAATGGAGTGAGCTTACTTTCAAGCGAGATTCCACTGCATTTGTGTCAGGGAATTTACCATACGAGAATACACGTATAGACCTGTTATACAAGAACATAGAATGTAGAATATTGTTTACTCCGTTTGGAATAAATTTAGACTTTTATATACAAAAGGGCGTTTTTAGTATATAATATTACTTTAATTCCTATATAATTAAAGTGAGTTATCATAAGTTAAGTGCACAATAGTAAAAGTTTTTGTAAGGAAGGAGTTGTTTGGAATGGAACCTACGCGTGTACTTGTACTTGATCGGGAGCCACTCGTTCGCGATAGTATAGTACAACTTGTTAATCAAACGGAGGAGCTGCGTGGTAAAACATTAAGGTGTCCAGAACAAGCAATACATGAAATAGCCAACACAACTACCTCTATTACTATTCTGGGTATTCAATCTGGCCTTGAAGCATCAATGCTGCACTTATGTCGAACCTTACGCACATCTCATGATGGATTCGTGCTATTGCTTGTTCCTGGTGATTTTTTGAATGAGCAACAATCGCTTATACAAGCCTTTGAATATGGAGCAGATGGTATCCTTAATCGCGACACACTCTGCTCACATCAACTCATTCACACCTTATACCATGTAAGGTCTGGGTATTCACTATGGAATACGCGGCAATTACAAGAACTACTCTTTGCAAAACACCTACACAAACACATACCTCCTGATCGCAAACAAGGTTTTGACATTCTCACCCAACGAGAATATGACGTTTTCTCTTTACTGACAGAAGGGCTCAGTAATCCTGACATCGCGTCACAACTCAGGATCAGTGTACGAACGGTAGAAGGCCACGTTAGTCGGATTCTTGCGAAATTACAGGCCGACTCTCGTGGTGACGCTATCGCACAATTCTATCAGTATCAACAAGACTAAGATTTCTCGAAGTATCTCAAGGGCGGAAGGAAGGGCGGAAGAATGGTATCTCAACTGTCACCTCACCAAACCATTCTTCCCACATATATGTGAATAGCACGCCTGGTAAAAAATCAGCGCCGCACCATCCACCAATTTACACCACAGTAAGGTAGCAAAATCTCACTTCCCACCACAAAGAAGCGCACAATACAGCCATGCAACATAAGATTGATCAATCCTTCTGCCTGTCAGAGTCGTAGATGGGCACAAGCTCAATAGCAATATTCAGAACCTAGAATGAGCAATCGCATCAATTCCAATCGTGCCTTGAAGCACTGCCCAATGCCGAAATATCAAATTTAACACTATGTTCTACTTTCTATCAAGACATTTCCTCAGTGAAAAAGGGGCGAAGGTAGTCGTTTGACAACCAATACACAATATCCTAGATTTATAGGCGACAGGAATGGGGCAATATAGGCCCATTCCTGCCATTCAATGTTAGACAGCAAAAAAGAGGTAGATATGCGATACAGAGTACTGGTTGCGTGGTCTACATGCATATTAATCACTTTATCTGCGTGTTCGAACGTGCTCCCAAACACAATAGAAAATCGCGGATTTGCAATGCAATCATCACAATCGCTTCCGCTCAATCGAGGAATAACGGCAGAGGCAGAGCGTATCACATTAACGGCAGATGACTTCTACCTCGAGGCTGATGGGAAACGCTATACGGCACAGGTCCATCCTGTTCTCTTAGAGAGTTATGTAAACCATACGAGTGGAACACTCGAATTAACCTGGTTCGAGCATGGTGTGGAGATGCGCCTCTATCTCTATTTTACAGGCAACAGTACCTCCTGGTGGGTCGATGAAATTTGGACCTTCGATGGAGCAGCACGCGGTAATTGGATCTACTACAGAGGTGTCTTCTTCAAGAGCCCTAAAGGTCAGCCCTTTACCGGAGATTTCGATATCAGTAGTTGGGACACACCGCAGTACAGGTCAGATACGGTTCCAGGGAAGCTCCATTTCACCAATATGCGGCTTGAGTGTAACTGCGCTTTCCGGCCAGAACCAAAAAAGCACATGCCATAACGCACAGCTACTTCCCTCGACGCACGTTGTACAGGGCTATAGCAAACACAATAGCAAGAAATGTTATTAACAAAAAGAGTGCATTGATTTGCAGCGCCATAGTCTGTGTTGCATCTGGGTTGAATAAAATACGGATCCCGTTTATCAGTATGGCCCCTACAAACATGCCCACGAATGGCAGGGTAGCACGCCATGCCGGACGATTGACATCCCCCCAGAACGCCCACATCCCACGGTATTTTTCGGGATACTTGGTGCGTAGGTGTTGTGCATAGAGCGTACATGACCAGGCGATCACCATCCCAACGAAGATAATGCCAAAGGTATTGAGTAGAGTCATTGCGTTCCCTCTCTAGGTCTAGGTGTAGTAATGACAGTATACCATTTTAGCTAATCAAGTCGGGGCAATAAACAAGACTGAAAAATCACACACACGGCTTGATGGCACTCTGAACGGTCGTATCTCGCAGAGCAAAACCATTCTCGTCGAGCGCATTATAGATCTCAAAAGTCTTTCCACTATCCAGATTAATCAGCAAGCGTGTCCAGGTATCACCAGCAGACGCCTCTTCCATCCCTAACGCAACAGACACAACTCTCTGACCAAGAATTGCATCAAGTGGTTGAATACCCTCACTTACCCAACGCACAGTTGATCCGACCAGCGAAAACGGCAACGCACGACCAGTTGCAAGCCCCAATTCATCAAGCTTTTGCCACGAAATCGACAGAATGCTCGCTCCAATAACTAGAAATATCGGAACATCCATCCAGTTCATCCATTCCTGTTCCTCTTCATACCACAGCTGAGCAAGCTCGTAGCTATGAATCGTTTCTCCAATGAGTTCAGAGAATGTTTCGCGTACAAGCACAATCTTTTGTTCGGTGTCAGATACGTAGTGCATAGTCTTTCACATCCGTTTGAGCAGCGAGTTTAGACGAGTTACGTTCATTGTACACCTAACTACCATTCTTGCGACGTAAACGCTGCTGTACAGCTCTGGTAAAAAAGGTCAGCGCTTCGACCCGCAGCACCATACACACGCCAAAGTAGACTGCTGAAGCCACACTCCCTGCCACCAGAAATTGCACGATACGGCCCAAAGGCTCAAGCGCAGACGCCAGCCCCCACGCCACGCCCGCCAGTGCCAGACTCGCGATGGTACATTTCAGAAGCGCGGTAGCAATACCTAAACCACGCAAACTGAACAGACCCCGTGAAAGCACCAGTAACACCAGCATATGCGCGATCCACTGTGCAGAGTTCCCCAGGATCAATGCTTCAATTCTTAGGCCAAATCCCATCAACGTAAAGGCGGTAATCGCATAAAACCCGACTGCGGCTCCCTGCACCAGATTCGGCGTGAGTGTACGACGATGGGCATAAAACCCAAAGAGCAACATCTGGTCCACTGCAGCAGCAGGCAACCCCGGCAGATACAACAACAATGCAGCCACAACGATTGCTGTCTGTTCAGCCCTGAACTCATTCCCCTCAAAGACCAACGCAACGATAGGCGTCGACAGGGCCGCTAGCCCGGCAGTCGCGGGCAAAATAAGCAGTAGTACCACCTTAATGCCCATTGCAAGAGTGGTACGAAAGCCTGTCTCGTCTCCGGCGCTCACCTGTCGCGAGAGCGTTGGAAGCACTGCGAACGAAACAGCAGCAGCCACCAAACCCAGTGGAAACTGGATCAGGGTGGTTGCAAAACGCATGGTCGCAATGGTGCCCTCATTCATATTCGAGGCCAGATTGCGATCCAATATCATCCCGGCGATAGAGAAGCTGATCCCCATCGCTACCGGCGCATAGAGCAACAAAATACGTCGCACACCCGGATGCCGCAGATCGAGGATGAACTGATACGAGATACCGCGCAGACCGGGGAGTTGCAAGAACACCTGAAACAAGGAGCCTAGTATCACACCTGCCACCAGACTGAATGGCTGAACTACCGGATCGAGTAGCGGAGTCAGCGCCACCGCGCCAATGATAATGCCAATGTTGTAGGCGCTGGCGGTAAACGAAGGCAGGAGAAAGCGCTGTCGTGAATGCAGCAGTGCCGTGATCAAGCCCGAGAGGCCCACAAAAATAACCGATGGCATCATCCAGCGCACCATGTCCGTCGCCAGTGTGCTAATCTCCTCGTCGAAGCCACCAGCCAGAACGGATATAACCAGCGGCGCCTGCCAAATCGAAATCAGCGTTGCAAAAGACAGCATCAGCACGGCAAGGTTAATCATCGTTGAGGCAACCCGCCAGAACTCACGTTCATCTCCTTCGGCATATTCGCTGAACACCGGCACCAGTGCTGCACTGATCGCCCCATTGATCAGCAGATCGTAGAGGGTGGTTGGCACCAGCGATGCCGCCGTAAAGGCATCGACTGCCCCACTGATCGAGAAGGTCTGAGCGATCACCGCCTCACGGATGAGTCCCAAAAAGCGACTGGCGACATTGCCGATAGCTATCAGCACTGCCGCCGTTGCGATACGTCGCACAAATGTATTCGAGCCAGTTGGTTGCGGGGACGAAGTCGTCATTATTTTACGGTCGACTCACCACCGGCAGACATGGATGGGGCTGCAACCATGTCATTCACAAGTTGTTCGAGTTCGTCGGGATCGACAAAGAAGGCATCATCCGAAACCATGGTAATCATCTTCGAGTCAACCGCATAACGCTGAATATTGTCGGTCTGGAGTCGTGGTCCGATGCTTGCCAGACTCAACATTTCACTACGTGAGAGATCAAAGCGCACATAGTCACGAAGCGCATTTGTATAGTCATCCAGACTGGTCATTTGTGAGAACAAATCTTTCTCAAGCACACGATTGAAAATCGCCAGCAGGACTTGTTGTTGACGTTGATTACGCCCAAAATCGCTATCGGCATGGCGGGTACGCGCATAGATCAAGGCTCGTTCTCCATCCATCATCTGGGGACCAGCCTCAAAATGAATTTCCATCGTGCGAGTGTCGCCTTCAAATTCATCAACTGGATAGTGATTATCGTAGATTTCCTGCGGGACATCAATCTCAATGCCGTCAAGCCTATCTATCAGGGTTTGGAATCCCTCAAAGTTAATCATGGCGAAGTGATGAATCGGCAGGTCTAGCAGATCACTGACTGTCTGTTTGGCCAATGCAGGACCATACCCCTGACCAAGTTCATTTTCACCAAGAGGATATGCCGTGTTGATCTTGTTCTTCCCATATCCGGGGATGTCTACCCATAAGTCACGCGGGAGCGACAACATACTCACGCTATTGTGCTGTGGATCAATACGTACCACCACAATCGCATCGGTGCGACTAACCTCCTCACCAATACGGGCATCAATACCAAGCAATAATACATTCACTGGTTCATCAGGGCCAGGAACTGGTGTTGGAGGTACTGGTGTTGGTTCTAGCTCAATGTCTTGTGAAACAGGACTGGTGTGAGGATGTGGTGTAGGTGTAATCTCTGGTAACGTAACCGTTGGTATTGTCATCGCGTTAACGTTATCAAATGCCTGTTTCCATTCCCATCCCAAACGCAACGTCGCGGCAAATATGATAATGAGAACGATGGATAATCCTCGTAGGATAATACGTCGCCCTGGACGCGTCATACACAATGCTCCGTACTCTTCGTGGCTTAATCGTCCGACCTGGCTCCTCGGTGGTAAAACGTGTGCCTACCTAGCATTCACACATAGGAACAAAAGTTTCCTCATCAGCATGCACAAGGAAGAGGAACCACAAGCGTACATAATAGTGATATATTTACGGAAGACCGTAGAATTAGTAGGCGTACTATACCACACCTTTGCAAATCTGCTGCATAGATGGGCTGATATCTGGATGAGAATACGCTGAGACCTTGCCAAATGGTTGGCAAAACCTATTGAGTAGACAATAAGAAGGTAAACACCCCTCAAAAGATGGACGACTACCCTAACTGCTCAACCCGCTCACGCAATCGCTGGGCCGTTCCTCGCGCCATCTCCAATCCGTCTCGTTCACGCTGCACCACCGCCGCAGGCGCTTTCTCTACAAAACTGGCGTTGTTCAAACGACCTTCGCGGCGGGCGACATCAGCTTCTACCGAGACCAACTCCTTTTGGAGTCGCTCACGCTCTGCAGCAAGATCAATCATCCCTGCGAGTGGCAGATAGACTTCCACGTCTCCCACTACCAGCGTCGCAACCTGCTCTGGCTTCTGATCGAGACGTTCGACAATCGTCAGTTGATCGGCATTGACCCGTGCCAACCGGACAATTAATGCCTGCTGTGCCTCAATCTGAGCGACCCGCGTACCGGCCACAACGGTAGCTGTCACATAACGAGCCGGCTCAACCTTGTACTCGTTACGAACATTGCGAATACCCGTGATAATCTCTTGCACCAGTTCCCACTCACGCTCACTCGCCTCGTCAGGAGTAGCGGTGCCAGCCGTCGGATAGGCCGCCAGCATAATCGAGGCCGATTGCTTCTGCTGCGCCGAAGCCGTCAGATACTGCCAGACCTCTTCGGTGACAAAAGGCATAAAGGGGTGTAATAAGCGCAACGAGCCATCGAGGATAGTGAACAGAATGGCACGTGTTGTCTGCTGTTGGGTACTATCACCTTCCAACTGCACTTTCGCAATCTCAACATACCAGTCGGCAAACTCGCTCCAGAGGAAGTCCTGAATCTGGCGACCGGCCTCACCAAAGTTGTAGGCATGCATCAAGCGTTCAACGGTGGCAACCAGCCGCTGATAACGCGACATGATCCAGCGGTCGGCCAGTGTCACAGGTTGCGCGTCCTGTGGGTTCGGCGCCTCGTTCTGCCCACCAACACCCTTGGAAATCACAAAGCGGGTAATGTTCCAGAGCTTGTTGGCGAAGTTCCGCGCCGACTCGATCCGCTCAGGGTTCAGGTTGAGGTCCTGGCCGGGCGTCCCACTCGTCGCCAGCGTGAAGCGCAGGGCATCGGTTCCCTGCTGCTCCATCACATCGAGCGGATTAACGACGTTCCCATAGCTCTTGCTCATCTTGCGTCCGTCTTTGTCGCGCACCAGGCCGTGCAGATAAATCGTGTGGAAGGGCTCCTGTCCAGTGAGATAACAGCCCATCATCATCATTCGTGCAACCCAGAAGAACAGAATGTCGTAGCCGGTTTCCATCACACTGGTAGGATAAAAATACTGAAGATCGGGGGTGGCGTCCGGCCAGCCGAGCGTTGAGAACGGCCACAGTCCGCTCGAGAACCACGTATCAAGAACATCAGGGTCTTGAGTGATACCAGGGCCTTCTGGCGCAGGATCATCAGGTCCGGGGATGATCATCTCCCCATCGGGGGTATACCACACCGGAATGCGATGGCCCCACCAGAGTTGGCGACTGATACACCAGTCCTGAATGTTTTCCAACCAGTGATAGTAGACTTTCTCGAAGCGCTCAGGGACAATTTTAGTACGCCCTTCTTTCACAGCGGCCAGCGCCATCTCTGCCATTGTTTTAGTTTGCACAAACCACTGTTCACTCAACAGTGGCTCGATCACCTCACCGCCCCGCTGACTGATCCCGACCGACATTTTGTGGGGGCGAATCTCGACCAGCAAGCCCTCTTTCTCCAGATCGGCCACCAGCTTTTTGCGTGCCTCGAAGCGATCCTGACCTGTGTATGGCCCTGCTTCATCGTTGAGCGTGGCATCACGATTCATAATATTGATCATCGACAGTTGGTGTCGTTGCCCCACCTCATAGTCATTCGGATCGTGGGCAGGCGTAATCTTCACCGCACCTGTGCCAAACTCTGCATCGACATATTCATCTGCAATGATCGGTACGCGGCGACCGATGCCCGGAAGCACCGCCTCACGCCCCACCAGATGCGTATAGCGCTCATCAGAAGGATTCACCGCCACAGCCGTATCACCGAGGATCGTCTCGGGCCGGGTGGTTGCTACCGCAATATACTCGGTTGCGCCGTTGGCCCATTCGCCAGAGGCCCAGGTACCGACCTGCCACCCATCGGCGACCAGTGGATACTGCACAACCCACATATTGGCCTGACGCTCCTGATACTCGACTTCCAGATCACTCACCGCTGTTTGCAGGGCAGGCGACCAGTTGACCAGATAGGTGCCACGATAGATCAGACCATCATCATAGAGCTTCTTGAATGCAGCCCGCACCGCCCGCGAGAGTCCTTCGTCGAGGGTAAACCGCTCACGCGACCAATCACACGATGCGCCGAGCCGCCGAAGCTGGTTGGTAATCTCGCCGCCATAGCGTGCTTTCCACTCCCACGTGCGGCGCAGAAACTCCTCGCGGCCCACCTCCTCGCGACTGGTACCTTCGCTACGCAGCAGCTTCTCGACCTGAGTTTGCGTTGCGATGCCCGCGTGATCAGTGCCGGGCAGCCACAACGTTGGCTCACCAAGCATGCGATGCCAGCGAATGATGACATCCTCAATCGTCACAAACATCGCGTGGCCCATATGTAGCTCACCAGTCACATTGGGTGGTGGCATAGACAACACAAAGGGCTTCTGATCAGGATCAATCTCGGGAGAAAAAAAACCGTTGGCCTCCCACCAGTCATAGAGTCGCTGCTCGACTTGCTGCGGTTCATAGGCTTTTGCCATTTCGGCAGGACGCTCAGGAGATGATTGGGTCATTGTTTGTTTCGCCTCAACAAAATCTATCTGCCACTATATCTATCATGAGACAGAGAATGATGTCATTTTGCACTCGTGGATTATACCCCGTTTTCGTGTATATGCAACGATGACCATTGTAGCAGAACATACAGCACATCGATACAACGGTTATGAAGGCACCGCAATCCGCGACACAAACTCCGCCTTGCCTGGAATGCCCAGATTGAGATGGAATAGCGCCCCGGCACCCTCGCCCTCCTCAGCTTTATTGTCGCCACCAGCCGTGGTTATGTACATATCGGTATAGTCAGGGCCACCAAAGGTCAGGCTCGATACCTTGCGTACCGGGAAATCAATACGCTGTTCCTCCACACCATCAGGCGTATATCGGATGATGCAGTTGCCATCCCAGAAAGCCGACCAGACAAACCCCTGCCCGTCGACCGTCAGACCATCCGGGACGCCATCGCGTGGATCGGTTTTGACAAACACGCGTCGATTTGCAATCGCACCAGTCGTCTGGTCATAGTCAAACACAGAGATTTCACGTTTGGGCGAGTCGGTGTAGTAGAACAGCGTAAGGTCAGGCGCAAATCCCAATCCATTCGATATCTCAACACCCTCGAGCAATACAGTAAGCGTCCCATCAGGATCGAGTCGATAGAGTCGTGCATCCTGTTCCGGCGTCGCCATTGTTCCACAGAAGACCCGCCCCATCGGATCAGCAATCACATCGTTGAAGCGCGTAGCACGTTCACGCGGAATGTCGTCGATAACCGTGGTCAACGTGCCATTCTGCCAGCGCCGGATCGCTCCTTTGTCCATAAAGAGCAGCAGTGAGCCATCCGCCTGACGGGTAAACCCACCAATCGCGTCGGTTTCAAGGCATTGCTCGTGATGACCAGAGGACGGGTAATAGCGAAACAGGCGGCCTCTGGGAATATCAACCCAGTAGACACACTCCTCATTGGGATGCCACAACGGACCCTCGCCTGTATTGCACGCATAATCGGCAAGCAACGTTGGTTGGTGTTGATGACTAGTGTTGTTTGGAGAACTCATAATGTATAAACCTACTCAAACCTGCATAACTCGGGTATTCACAAAGTAGGGAAAATCAAAAGTTGTACGTTCACCTGCCTGCAAGCCAGGGATCGGCAACAGTCGTGCGGTAAGTGGTTTGCGAAGCGTTGAGGCCAGCGCAGCGACTTCGATAAGAACCCCCGCAATCTGATCAGGTGTTGTGTTGCCGGGCAACGGGATGGTGTCCAATCCGGTGCCACACACTGCACTAAAGGCTAGCAGATCACGCAGCGTGTAGTAGGCAGAATAGCGACCATTCAGGCCGGCGTTGTTCCGCTCTGCCAGCACCTTATCTTCGAGCACTGGCAGCATTACACCACTAAATCCGACCTGTGGCACCTGCGCCGCACGGATAGCAGACGTCAGGCCACGAACCGCCGCCAGCGTGCCCCATGACCCAAAGGGCACACCACTGAGCGCCTCGATGGCATAACCAATACTCCGATCAGGGGCGGGATGTGGCGCGAGTGACCAATCACAACCGGGAAAGTTGACATCGTGCTCGACATAGGGTGGGCCACTTCGCACGGCTTCCACGATACGAGCATCGTGCTCCTCGATCAAAGCTGTCAGGCGAGCGAGTGAACTAATCATCTGTGGCGATGCCGTTGCTGCGCCACTCAGAGGAAACTGTGCATCCCGTGGCAAATCCTGGCTTGCATCTACAAAGGACGTTTCCGCATCGAGGTCAGGTAAACTCGGCACCGCCTCGACCGCCAGTGCCGAGGCTTCGGGACCAATCGCAATCCACGGGTCGTCACCATTGTGGTATGACGCCGGGAAGAAGGGTGAGCCAGGAGCGACGCATGCCGAGGCCGCAAAACGCAGGTTGCCAAAGCCCTGAGGTGTTGTAGCACCAATATGCACCATCGCCTCTGCCGCTGCGCGAATCGTGTCAT
>JBCDFA010000219.1:0-13173 GCA_039178835.1 Chloroflexota bacterium | reverse complement strand
CCAATGTAGTAATTTACTAGCATAATGGGGTATTGTGAGTACTCGTTCCTATAATTCATACATAACACGCACCACGACTGCGCTCAGGCAGCATCCACTCTTTGAAAAGATCGTGGTGGTTGGTGGTGCAGTTGCCCTTGGCGTCGCTGGCGGTGCGGCAGTAGCTTTCGGGCCCTTCTGGGCCGGTTTTATCGTACTTATTGCGTTAGCATGTGGCTATGCGCTGATGGTCAATACGAATGTCGGTCTCCTGGCTGCCGTCTTTATTGCAACCATCCTGCCATTTGGCACCTTACCATTTCGTGCCGTGGTCACACCCAACTTTCTAACGTTGGCGCTTCTGGCGCTGTTTGCCGTCTGGTTCCTGCGGCTCCTGCTACGCCCTGATGAGTCATTACACCTATCCTACCTGGGGCTCCCGATCCTCGGGTTTCTGGGCCTCACCTTTTTCTCTTTTTTACTAGGCTCCAATGCAAGTCCAAGCTCTCTTCTTTTACATAATTATTTTAAGTTCTTATTAGGCGTGACCTTCTTCTTTAGCGTCATCAACTGTATTCGTAGTCGTGAACAAGCGAGATTCATGCTGCGCATCGTCATCATTGGTGGAGGAGTCTCAGCGGCCATTGGTCTTATCCTGTATGTTATGAACGACGAAACCGCGCTACGTCTACTGGTCGCGCTTGGCCGCATTGGTTATCCTACGTCGGGCCGTGTGCTGCGTTACATTGAGGATGACACCAGCGGCATTGAGCGTGCCATCGGGCTAGCGGTCGATCCCAACAGCTTTGGCGGGATGCTGGCGTTAGTTGCGGCGATCACCGCCCCACAATTATTGACGAAAAATCCAATTTTACCGCGCTGGATGCTTATTTCCATCGTCGGGATTATGTTTTTGGCGCTCTTCCTGACCTACTCACGGGCAGCGCTTGGCGGTCTGATTGTTGCCACAATGTATGTCGCCACCATTCGCTACCGACGATTATGGTGGGCAATCCTCGGTGCTGGTGCACTGGCTGGTGTACTGCTCATCGGGCTTGGTCTTGGCGAACAGTTTGTCCAGCGCATCACCGACGGTGTACAGTTCCGCGATCAGGCAAACCAGATGCGCCTGGCCGAATACCGGAACGCGATAGAGGTCATCCAAGCATATCCTGTCTTTGGGATTGGTTTTGGCCAGGCACCTGAACTGGATCTCGTTGCTGGTGTGTCGAGTATTTATCTGGCCATTGGGCAAAGGACCGGGCTGGTCGGGTTGTTTGCGTTTCTCGCTATTATGGCTATCTTTTTTGTGCGTAGTTGGCAAAGTCTGCACCGTTTTGCGGTACGTGGTGTTGAAGAATATGCTGGTTGGCTGGTCGGCATTCAAGCAGGTATCGCCGCAGCACTAGCGGTAGGTTTGCTTGATCACTATTTCTTTAATATTGAATTTAGCCATATGTCAGCCCTGCTTTGGGGAAGTATTGGCCTTGCCATAGCCATTGAACACCTTGCAAACCGTGAGGAATCGGTCCATGATGAATCGATAGAACAGTTGGAAGTCACACGTGCCCCACAAGGTACCAAATCGCATGCTGTATAGACATATATATTCTGCGATTACAAAATGACTAAGAATTCATCAAGTAAGGACAGCTACCATGCTTGAGTCGCAACCAGTTCAGGTCAATCTAGCTACTCCTGTTCATCGGCGCCGGATCGGTGTCATCTATGCCATCATATCGTTGGTGCTGTTAGCATTGGCAGTGGTACAAGATTATCAGCCTTTTCTGGAATTTCAACTTCCTGCTATTCTCCTGGCAGCCCTGGTTGTGACTACCATCTTTACTGGCCTTTTACTGGTGCGAGCACGTACATCACAAAGCCCGTCATTAGCCCTACTACTACTGTCCATCAATGCCACAGCGGCGCTAAGTCTCACAGCGGCCACTGGCGGATACACCTCGCCCCTATGGGTTGCGCTCCTGCTCTCATCGACCGCTGCACCATTATTGCTTCCAGGACGCTGGTCAATCCTGCTGCTGAGCGTTGTTTGGCTGACCAGTGGCCTCTTTATTCTGCAAGCTCCTCCAGACCTGCGCTTTGATGTCTTCGTCGCCTGGGGGTTGCGCGTCGCAGGCGTCGCTCTTGTCGCGATTGTCTTACAGCGCGTGCTCTCAGCAGAAGCAGACCTACGGCTGCGTGCTCAACAACGTGAACGTGTCCTCCATGATTTTCTGTTGCTCTCGAATAAGTTGCGTGTGACTAATGAACCACAGACTATCCTCGAAGAAGTATCACATGCGGTGCAGGCCAGTGGGAATTTTGATTGTGTCACGCTGAGCCGAGTTGATAATCAGTCGAAAGAAACGATTGTTACCGTCGCTTTTGGGTCGAGTGGGCGACGGCTCAAAGCCGTCGAAGAACTTACTATCCCCTGGAATGATATTGCCCCGGCCTTGAATGAGCAGCATCGTGTTGGCCCGGCAACATTTCAAGTTGATACACTGCCTTTCCGCTCGATTAAGCACGAACAGCATCTTATCCTGCCATTGAAGAGTCAGCTTGCCGATATTCAAGGTATGCTCACCGTATCGTGTGATAGAGCAAATCAAGACACATTATTAGAAGCTGTTCCGTTGTTAGAATTGCTGGCCAATCAAGCCGGAGCAGCCCTTGAAAATAATGCTCTTTATGGAACCCTTGAGCAACGCGTACAGGACGCAACCGAAACACTGACACGTAATCAGGAAGAATTGGCACTGGCGCGTGATCGCGCTGAAATGCTCTATCAAATTGTACGTACACTCGCTGGAAGTCTCGATGAACGTGAGGTACTGGTGCAGGCACTTGCACTCGTTATACAGGCTACCACTGCTGAGTGTGGAGGCATTATGCTGGTAGAGCCGAATACCGGTCGACTGGCATTCCGCACCACCTTTGACCGCACCAAAGCCGGCCCTGTCTTAGGATTGGACCGCAGCCAAGGGCTTGCCGGTTGGGTTCTCGCCAATCGTACTTCTGTCATCATTCCCGACACACAGGAAGACACACGCTGGCACTCGCAGGAAGAATCAGAAGAACGTCATCGTTCTGCACTGGTTGTGCCGTTGCTATTGAATGAAGAACTCATGGGTGTCACCATCCTGACCCATCCAGAGATCGATCATTTTCGCCATGAACATGGCCAACTCGCCCTCGCCGCATCAGGGCAGATTGCCGTTGCGCTTTCCAAAGCACAGCTCTATCGCTATGTATCGGAACAGAGCGACCAGCTTACCGTGACGCTTGAGCAACGCGAAGAAGAGATCAGCAAAATTCAAGCTATTCTGCGCTCTATTGGTGATGGTGTGATTGTTGGAGATCGGCTTGGGCGCATTCGGATGATCAACCCCGCCGCCGCCCAAATGCTGAATATTCCTATCAATGAATTTGTTAATCGTCAGATGGCCGATCTGCCTGGAGCACTACTTGAGAATAGCCACATAGATGGATTAGAGCAATTGCAAGTCAATAACCGCACATTACGTGCACACCACGCGCCGGTGCTCTCTTCTACACAAGAATGGCTGGGCAGCGTTGTGGTGTATCATGACATTACTCGCGAAGCCATGACGGACAAGCTCAAGAGCGAATTTATTGCGACAGCGTCCCACGAATTACGAACACCGCTGACCTCGATCCGTGGCTACATCGATCTACTGCTCCTTGGGACACTTGGCCCACTCAGTCAATCACAGATAGATTTTCTAACGGTTGTCAAAAACAATGTGGTACGCCTCGTTGAATTAATCGATGACCTGTTGGATGTGTCACGCGTTGAAGCAGGTGAAGTACGCCTCCGTCGCGATCTCGTCGATGTCTCTGAGGTTATCTATGAAGTCGGTGAAGCGCTCTACTCGCAGTTTACCGAACGCTCGATCTCACTTGCTATCGAAGTCCAGGAAGATCTGCCGAAGGTCATTGCTGACCGACAACGTGTGCGGCAAATCATTGTGAACCTCGTCAACAACGCCTGTAAGTACACCGAGGCTGGTGGTCATGTCGACCTCATCCTGCAAAACGGTGGCGACTCGATCCGTGTTGATGTGCGGGATAATGGCGTGGGCATATCAGAAGAAGCCCGCAATCACGTCTTCACTCCCTTCTTCCGCGCCGACAACCCCCTCCGCGAAACGGCTGGCGGCACCGGTCTGGGACTCAGTATCACCAAAACACTTGTCGATCTCCACGGTGGCAGCATCTGGTTCGAGAGCAACGAAGAAGACGGAACCACCTTCTCCTTTACATTGCCACTTGGGAATACCGATTGGACTCCCGCCGAGTGGCTGACCCAGACTTCGTGAGTTTCAACACATATTCTTGACACTTCCAACAAACATATTGCTTTTCGATTGGTGGTTTGGTATATCTCTCAAATGATAGAACACTCATACATCAAAATGTATCAGTGCTCTATAGGAACATAAAAAAAGAGACCTAACGAAACTCTTGATTGATCTTATTGATTATCAGTAGCTATGATAGTAGGAGTCGGTTCGGGGGATTCACGTAAACGCAGGATATCAGCAATAGAAAGTGGTTGCTCACTCGAATCTTCTGCAACGAACAACGTTTCATCGTCCAATGTATCGTTTGTAGATGTCCCGCTGTCAACTTTTTTCAAATAACTGATACTTGGAGCCGTAATAAAACGTAAAATTAGCCTTGTTTCCTCTGGACCTGTAGGATCATTTTTCCAACCCATGTGACGTTTTACAACAAAGAAAACATATTGATCTCCTGTTTGTAAGGAATGTTCAGGGTCAGAACGTATTTCCGGTCCAGAGTCGATACTACCTGCCGGGCTATTACCTAATACCGTCACTGTCACTACATCATCAAGGTTGAGAGAATCTACGATAGATCGTACTACATGTACTTCAATATCGTGATACAAAATCTGGAAGGTTTTGTGGTCCTCAAAATATTCACCATTATCTTGATTCCACTGTGCGGATGATATGTCTCGCACTTGCCCTACAAAGATAGCATCGGATTGAGTGATCATCTGTCCACGAGTCAATGCCGTATAAGAGGCTTCATAGCTGTAAACTAATGGTTCTTCAGATGGGGTCACAGCTTTCTCAGTTGTCGGAGCCGCTGCTTCATTTGATACTGTAGGCCGCTGATCTATTGGTGCTACTCCAGGGCCAACAATAAACGTTATAGTCCCAATAACGATACCAACGATAAAAAACATAGGGATAGCCATTTTTGTATTCATACAACAAATCTCCCCTCACAGAACTACTCGCTATTTGAATAGACAGATACAGACTGCGAAATACGATTAGAAACAATCTGTTACAACTTAGTAATTCATATGAATCTTAACATATCATATACCACAGCAACATGGCCTAACCACATCCACTTCAAATCATACTTGACCGTTCGTTCCAAAATATGGTACTATACAACAACTAACACAAAAAATCTGCATTATCTTGATACGATTAGAAGGATTTCAACTATGGGAACAATTATTCCACGCACGAAAACACCCGAACTCGAAGTCAGCACACTCGACGGCGGCGTCTGGAGTCTTGCAGAACAGCGGCCCGAAACATTCACACTAGTCGTCGCATATCGCGGTTTGCACTGCCCGATCTGCAAAACCTATCTGCAAGAACTCAATCGCACGGTTGACGAGTTCAAAAAGCGTGGAGTCAACGTTGTTGCACTGAGCAGCGACACACAGGAACGTGCCCAAACAACCAGGGATGAGTGGAAACTGGACAACATTACCATAGGATATGGGCTATCCATTGAGAAGGCCCGTGAGTGGGGATTGTTTATCTCGACCAGCCGTGGCAAAACGTCAGCAGGTATTGAAGAACCAACCATCTTTAGCGAACCAGGCGTCTTTATCATTCGCCCGGATCAAACGCTTTTTGCCTCGAACATTGCGACTATGCCGTTTGCTCGGCCACACTTTCGTGAAATTCTCGCCGCCATCGACTTTATCATCGACAAGGACTATCCGGCTCGTGGTGAGGCATAATCGACTCACGAACACAAAACAACAGGGTGCCCAGGTGAGCACCCTGTAACACCTAGAAGCCCCTTACAAAAGTTACCGATAGTTCGGTGGTCGTTGATAGCCACCAAACTCCTGTGCCACGAGTTCGGCAAAGCGCATTGACGTGTAGTCCTCGAGGTATGGCCCAATCGCCTGTAGTCCGATAGGCAACCCATTCTGGCTTACCCCAACTGGAAATGCCGTCCCAGGATGTCCACTTAAATTACAGAGCGACGCATACACAAACTGCAAGTTATAACCAACAGCCTCACCATTCACCTCAAGCTGACGTAGGGGAAAGGGGGCATTCGTATGGGGAAAGGCATTGACGATATTGACAGGTGCTAACAGAATATCCCACTCCTGGAAGAACTCACGGAGAGCCGCACGATAGAATTCCCGCTGACCAAACCACATCATATAATCCCCAATGCTCCCCTCCAACGCATCCGCATAGGCCATCAGCAAATCATCCCCGATTGCGCGAAATTCCTGTGCCTGGCGTCGTCGCTCCTCTGCTGGCGTCCCAACGGTACTGATAGCATAGAAGATTGACAGATAGAGTTTCGCATAGTCGCGTAAGTTGCCAAACGACGCAGGCTGAACGTACTCAACGTTTGCACCCAGTTGACGCAATTGTTCTGCCAATGTGTCTTGTGCAGCCATAATCTCTGCATCAACCGGGAGCCAATCCACCGCAGGCAAAACCGCCACCCGAAAATCAGCTAGTCGCTCATGTCGGGCAGGGGGCAGCGCCAGTTGCCAACCAACCGTTTCGCCAATGTCAGGACCAGCCGCAACATCAAACGCAACCATCAGATCCTGAGCACTACGGGCCAGCGGCCCCTGAACAGCCATGGCCGTCGAAGCATTGGGCAGCGGAAGGGCCGGAAAATGCCCACTGGTTGGGAGCGCTGTTTCGCTGGATTTGTGGCCATAGACTCCACAGAAGGCCGACGGGATGCGAATCGAACCCCCAAAGTCACCACCAAACTCAAGCGGTGTAAGCCCTGCCGCAACCGCCGCCGCCCCACCACCTGTGCTACCACCAGGCGTGTGATCAAAATTCCAGGGGTTGTTCGTCCGACCAAACAGCGGATTGTCCGACTGCCAGTCAGCTGCGTATGGAGGTACATTCGTCTTGCCCAGAATCACACTTCCGGCGTTCCGTAGTCGCGACACCACCACAGAGTCAACCTCAGCAATCGCCTGTGCCAGTTCAGGAACACCGCCTGTAGTAGGTAAGCCCTGCATGTAGAGACAATCTTTCACCGTCAATGGCAAACCCAAAAGCGGCTTTTCCTCACCTCTAGCCCTCGCCTCATCTGCTGCTACTGCACAACGCCGAGCCTCATCATAGTTCGGTGTCACAATGGCATTCAAATCACCATTATGTTGTTCAATCTGGGCGAGATGAAGATCCAGCAACTCAACGGCTGAGATCTGCCGCGCACGCAGCGCATCCAGCATGTCTGTCACAGAGGAAAACGTATTGATGTTCATAATATACTATCTCCTGATTACGGTTTTGCTCACACCAATCGGGTGAATGAAAAACAATCAATGAGATGGTACAACCTCCAGTAACCGGAGAGTCAATAGCGGAAAACATCTAATCAATAATGCGGATGGCTGACCAGACTTTCATAGATCAGCCGCTCGAAATCACATACGGTAGAGCAGGTCTGCATGGGTAATGATGCCAAGGGGGCGTTCGTGTTTCGCGCCGCTATGGGTCACCACACACGCCACCACCCCTGTGCGCTTGAGCAGTGACGCCACAGACTCACGTGAGGCATCTGGTGACACCAGCTTCACCCGATCTGCAGCATCATTTGGGAGCACTTCGGCAACAGTGATAGTATCCAGAGACATATTGGCCTCTTCAGCTTCTGTCTGCGCCACCACCAGATCACGCTCGATCAACAGCCCCACGACCCCATCACCGTCGCGCAAGACTGGCAATCGCCCATATCCTTCTTCAAGCATTAACGCACGTATATCCACCAACAGATCAGTCTCAGCAACAGAACAGACCTTACGCGTCATCAAGGTTGAGGCAGTAACATCACCACTTCTGAGCAGCAACTCAACAAAATCAAGCAACTCCTCTGCGAGATCTGGACTGGTTTGTAGACCATAGGTATGCGCCAAACAATTCCGAAGTTGGGTGTACCCATCAATGCGGTTCAAAATATCTCGTGAGAAGACATTCTGTTCACGCAGAAACGACGCATAACGCCCCATACTCCCATCACCACGGTACCCCTGCGTTCGCGCCAGACTCTCAAGATACTCCTCCAGCAATTTAACTGCCTGATCACCAGTGGTGGCAGGATCGTCCGCTAAACTGTTTTGGAGCGATATAAGACGTTCGGTAAACACCCGCACTGAAGGAAAGCGCTGCTGCTTACGACCCTGTCGTTTGCGATGCAATGATGACATAGCTTACAACTCACCCCGCGAAGCCTGAGACCCAACAGACAAACACAATCGAGGAACTGTTGACCACACCACATCACCCTGTGCTGCATTTTCAGGAATTAGCTCCAGCAGTTGAGCAATATACGCCCGTATAGCAGCGATATCCATTCCTTCGTGCTGCGGGAGATAGGTGGCCAGCAATGCATGAGCACTCGTAAGGTTGCGCTGTGGCCCACTAACAAGGCCAAGACGCAGTTGATTCATAGCATTGCTGAGTTGAATCAACGCACGCAAAAAATCACTTCGTTCCGTATGCCAGCGCTCCTCAAAAGCCAGAAGCGCCTCACGATATTCCTCATCATTGAAATGGTCGATAGCACGCATAAACGGATCACTCACATGCACCTCCTCACCTAGGACTCCTTCTGTTCTCCCTCACGACGCTTACGATAATCTTTCATACCAGAGGCAAACTGCTCATACTGGCGACGCATTTCCCCATGGCGTGCCGATAATATATAGGAAACTAATGCACCACCCAGGAGCACAAAATTAATCACCATCAGCCCAGTGCCAAACGTACCAGTTGCTCCGCCATTTGCCTCCAGCAACGTATACCCGGCAAACACCAACAACGCTGCGGCTGCCATCCCAAACGCGCGGCGCCGATGGGGAAAATTACGTGCTGCATAGACCTGAAGGCCTAACAATCCGGCAAACACGAGTAACACAATAATACGAACAATAAAACCATCCATTTCTTTTTCCTCACACACTATAGAGTGGTATGGATAGGCTCCATAGCCTACCCATCGCCATGATTGTTATGTTGTTTCCAAACCCTGTCGTAATCGTACTAGTTCCTCATCAACAACTGACTCGTCCAATTTCTTAAACAGTGGTACCGGGGCCTTCAAGACCTGACCGACTGGCAAGCCACTGGGCTGCCAGTGAGCCCCCTCCGCATAATTACCCGTCAATACTCGCCGAGGAGCACCATCAGGTGCCTCCTCTTCTTCTGTGAATGGCTGTGGGGAAATCGTCCCCTCGTAACCAAGCAACTCATGCAACTGCTGGCTACTAAACGGCAAGAATGGGCAGAACAACGTCTTGAGGCTGTCCACAACACGCAGACCGGTGTAGATGACCGCTGCCGCACGTGTTTTGTCTGTCTTGACAAGCTTCCACGGCTCCTGCTCACTGATATACTGATTCGCACGCTGGGCCAGCGCGAGCGTTTCCTGCAAGGCTGAACGCAACTTGACCGCTTCGAGCAAGTCGCCAATCGTTGTAAATGCCTCGTCTGCGGCGGCCAGAAGCTGCTTATCTTCGTCCTGCAATGTGCCCGGATCAGGAACCTGCCCAAAGTTGCGATGAGCAATATTGAGCACACGGTTGGCCAGATTGCCCCAGGTCGCCACCAACTCGTCGTTGTTGCGCCGCACAAAGTCCGCCCACGACCAGTTGCTGTCACGTCCTTCGGGGGCATTCGCCGTCAGATAGAAGCGTAACTGGTCAGGCTGATAGCGTTCCTCAACATCTGGCAGCCAGAGCGCCCAATTACGGCTGGTACTCATCTTGTCGCCTTCGAGATTGAGAAACTCATTGGCTGGAACATCATACGCCAACACCCGATCACCATACCCCAGCAGCAACGCTGGCCAGATGATCGTATGGAAAGGAATGTTGTCTTTCCCAATAAAGTAGTATGACCGCGCAGGCGATGAGCCATCAGCATTACAGACCCACCACTCACGCCAGCGCTCCGGCTCACCAATACGTTTGGCCCACTCGATAGACGCTGAATAATACCCAATCACCGCATCGAACCACACATAGATGCGTTTGTCTTTAAACACCGGATCGTCATCGGGCACCGGCACCCCCCACTCCAGGTCACGGGTAATGGCGCGGCCACGCAACCCTTCGCGCAACCAGTTCTGCGTGAACTGCACCGTGTTGGAACGCCAGTAACTTCGATCAGTGCTGTCGAGCCATTCACGCAATGCTGGTTCGAGCTTGGCCAGATCAAGAAAGTAGTGTTCGGTGTCACGGAAGGTCACCGGCGCACCATCAATCGTTGACCGTGGCTCACCCAACTCCCACGGATCAAGCAGTTTCCCACAATTATCACACTGGTCGCCCCGCGCACGTGGGAACTTGCAATGGGGACAGATGCCTTCCACAAAACGGTCGGGCAGGAAGCGGCCCAAAGTCTCCGAGTATGATCCGGTCATACTCTCTTTGTATAAGTACCCACGCTCTTGCAGACGCAGAAAAATATCGGTCGTCACTTCGTAGTGATTATCCGTATATGTCTGTGTAAACAGATCAAACGTAATCCCCAACACCTCAAAGGTTTTGAGAAACGCCGGATGATGGCGCCTGATCACCTCCTGTGGCGTAATACCATCCTGTTCGGCGGCAAGGGTAATGGGCGTGCCATGGCAATCGGAGCCGGACACCATGAGCACATTATTCCCTTTGAGCCGATGGTAACGGGCAAAAATATCAGGCGGCAAATACGCCCCCGCCACGTGACCAACATGAAACGGACCGTTCGCGTAGGGCCATGCCACGCAGACCAGTACATTCTCGGACATATCGATGGCTCCTTATCTATCTATGTATCTATTTACGCAAAAAAGTAAGTGTTTGGCTCTCTAGCATAGAGCATAAGTCGTAAATACGCAAAATGAAAACCGTTTTATAGAAGAATGTGGATAGTGTTGGGGAAAAAAGAAATGGCGGTTAACCCGCCATGATGCCTCGCGCATTACGCCACCAACCAACACACCACCAGAGGGACAGCACCAGAGCAGATTGGCAGTGTCTCCATCGGGAAGGGTTATGTAGCTGAGTTGGCAGGTGTTCAATCAACACGATAGCTGTACTTTCTCATTCTTTTGGCAATAAAAAACCGCGAGCGTACTGTTCGCCCACGGCCCATGTCTCGCTGGTCAGGTGATTTATCCTGGCGACACACCGGCAGCAGGCACGGCCATAAACATTCGCATGAACGACTGCGATGAGACACATATGTTGTAATGGCCGTAAATCATTGTGGTGCTCCAAGAAATTTCAATATGTTCTAGATCATATCACGTACAAGCGAGGCATGTCAATGGTGTGAGCTACGTCGCAGGGCTGATTTTATGATTGCACAATTCTGGTGAAAGGAGCAGATTTCAGAAGCAATGGAGAATAGAAGTAACACATCCGAAAGCTCATGAGCGATGTCGGCTGGGATGATTTCTAGCTTGAAACCACCGCTCATGATTGACATGGACACGAGCGCAATTAGCAGGCTACATTAGCTCCTGGTCGCACCCCAGGAAGTTGTATAGCAACGGGGGGTGAGTCTGAAAAAACGGCCCAGGCACGAATATCAACTAATGTTGCTCCCCTACGACCAACACAAACCCCATCAACGTTACCAGAAAACCCTTGGTTAGGGTTACCTGCACAGAGCGCAGCAACAGCAGGTTCACGTGTTTTATTCGCATACAATGAGCCTAGATACGCATCTTGTGTGAACTGACCACCACTAATCCCGAAATTGTACACATCAATCCGTAAATCGCGAAATGGCTGACTCGGCGCACAGGCCCATCCTGCAACGAATGTACGCCATTTTCCTATGGAACCCTTATCGAATCCCCCAGTAAGCCGTACCTGTGTTGATGCAAATGTATTGTTGGGTCCTTGGTCGAAAGACTCTCCAGATTGTGCTGATACAGATGTGCTTCCTAAAGAGCCAACCACACTGAACAAGAGTGCCAAAAGACTAACACTTGCGATCAAACGACCTACACCTCCCTTTAAACAGTAATTGAGCTTGAACTGCATGCAAACCTCTTTCGTTTTATCGATTACTAATTATAAACTAGTGTATCAAAGAGAGGGCATGTTGTATTGTAAAAATGGGACATCAGTCGACGTATGTCGATATTTCTCAGGTGTCATACCAAAGATAGCCTTATAGTTATGGATAAAGTGAGATTGGTCATAGAATCCGCAGATGTTAGCTATATCTATCCAATCGATATAAGGTTGTTCAAGAAGCGCCAGAACATAACGTAGCCGGACTACCTGCGCCAGCTGTTTCGGCGACAGCCCAACGTGGACAGCAAACTGGCGTGCAAGGTGGCGTCGTGTCACGCCAAGTGCTTGAGTGAGCTGATTGATCGACAGAGACCCTTGAGAATCATCAATCATAGCTAACGCCTGGAGAACATGCCCATTAAATATCACACGTCGTTGCAGAGCTTGTCTCAACCAGTCTTCAAACAATGCGATACGTTGATGCATATCGGATGTAGACGCCATCTGTTCCACCAATGCTACTTGGTCAGGGCGCAGCAGGGGATCAAGCACCAAGTTGAGGCCAGAGAAATCCTGCAGGGCATGCTGGGTAAAGATAGTTCCATATCCTATGTTGAATCGTACAAGAAGCATATCAAGGTATCCGGCATGTGATCCAGTTAATGATGTCTCTCTAGGCCCTATAAGATAGACTTGGACCGCCGCAACGTTTTGGGGAAGCGGAATACCAGGAAGTTTCGAAGGCATTCCAAACGAAAATAGTATTTCCAGATGGCCCGAAGGAATAACTTTAAATGGCGTTACTGGTAATACCAACTCGTGGGATTGCCACATGCAATAACAATTGATATATGTTGACAGCGATGAGGATGGCAGTTGCTTTG
>JBCDFA010000218.1:0-13197 GCA_039178835.1 Chloroflexota bacterium | reverse complement strand
CTAGTGGTTTCCTGAAGAGATAGTGATAATACTGCCATGCAATGGGAACTGCTGGAAGTACTGCCATATAAATAGCAGCAGTGCCAATAGCTAGTGCGATGATGGCCAGTCCATAGAGTAAGAATATCATAATGTCACTCCGTATCGTTTTGGTGAGATAGTGCACGCATGATGACTTCAACGACCGCATCCGCACGATTGAGATGAGGAGGTTGGGCATTTTCCCCTGTAAACACAAAATCAACCAGGGCATAGGTCAAAAGGCCACCGATCAGCGAATGTGCCACAGCGTCGAAATCGAGATCGTCAATCAGGTTGCGCTCCTTGGCCTGCTGTAGCAGCGAGGTGATCATGCTCAATCCACGTCTGGGCACTGTGTCGCGAAACAATGTGCTAAGTTGTGGCACCCGTGGCATCTCAGCAATGACGACGCGCAGCAGCGCTGGATACTCTGGCTGGCACATCACTGAAAAAATCTCTCGTGCGACGGTTGCAAGTGCCTGCTGAAGCGATGGAAGGTCGTGAATCTCGGGCAGTTCTGCCAGTTGGGCAGCAAAGCGTGGCTGTTCAAGGGTCAGGTTTTTGATGACATCAACAAAGAGTTCTTCCTTGCTGGGGTAGTGGCGATAGAGGGTCTCTTTTGAGGCAATCCCTGCTTCGGCTAAAATCGCGTCAGTACTGGTCGCCAGATAACCGTTTTGCAGGAAGAGTCGCTGAGCAGCCGCACGAATTTGTGCTTGGGTCTGTTGTGTTCGTTTGTTTCGTCGTTGTTCCATCATTTTCTCTCATTTCGTACCGTACCACACGGTACGATTATAAGTCCTCGATCTGTGAGAGTCAAGAGTCTATCGACATGTGTTTGCATATGGCGTAACCCATTAAAGTGTGTTAATATGTAGTACCTTTTTTTGGTATGTTTAGTTTAAGTAGTTGAATGAGTAAGTCTCGTTGTTTTGCCTAATGCCATACTTGTTGGTTGTTTTACCAAAGAGACTCATCAGTATGAATCACTTTCAGATGCAGGAAAGTCAGAATGGAGCCACTGACCAACTCTGAACAGCTGCAATTGGAAAACGATGGGTATCTCGCACTGCCAGGCATTATCGATCCCGAATGTATCGGCGAGATGAAAGCCCGATTGGAAGTATTGCTCGCCGCGACAAAGCAGGATCACGCAGGAACGCTCATTGTCAGTGATTTATTTGATGATGCAGTGTTTGATATAGTGTGGCAACATCCCCGCGTACTTGGTGCGGTCAGGCATCTTCTCGGTGCTGACTTCCGCTTGACCGGAGTGTCGTCACGTGGTCTAAGACCCGGACATGGCCAGCAGGCACTGCATTCGGATTGGGTTGGACAGGGCGATCCTGGTGTGTGGTATCTTTGTCACGCAATTTGCCCGCTGGTTGATTTCACATCTGAAAATGGTGCCACACGGGTAATTCCTGGTTCGCATCGCAATCCGTGGATGCTGAAAGGGCTCTCGGATTTACGCAAACCGTACCCGGCACAACAACTTATTGGATCTGCAGGTACAGTTTTTATTCTCAATGTGCATTGTGCCCATTCGGCTGTACATAACGCATCGTCTGAACCAAGACATGCGATATTCTCTTCTTTTTCTCGACGGGACTCCCCATTACTCCTACAGATGTCTGTTCCCGAACCGAGTGCGGAATCGTTGGCTCGATACAGCTCTGATATCAGGGCTTTATGGGTGAACTAGTTATTCATTATTTTATATGTATATATCGTAGTATCAATAATTTCAGAAAGGTGTTGTAATGCATCGGAGCCGTTTATCTACTATTTTGATTGATTGTTCCTACGACACTATGAATGCGAGTGTGCACTTCTGGGGCCACGCGCTGGGTGTATCTCCGACACATTCAGGCAACGCTAGCGACTCATACGTTGCGCTTGAAGGAGGCTCGTCTCATCTCAGTCTTGAACTACAACAGGTTTATGCACCAAGTCGCATTCATCTTAATATTGAAACTGATAATATCGAGGCAGAAGTTGCACGCCTTGAACAGCTCGGTGCTACACGAGTCAAACAAGTTGAGACATGGTGGGTGATGCGTGATCCCAGCGGACATCTGTTTCACGTTGTTCCTGTTCAGAGTGATGATTTCGCGGCAACCGCACAGCAGTGGTCGTAGGTATTGCTCGTGGAGGATTTGTAACAGACAGCATACATCTCTTCAAGGCCTCCTACATTCCTCCACGCTATCTTCATATTTGCTTCACAGCCACATTGCATACTGTCTACAACGATGCTCGTGGGTGCAGATACGAGCAGCCAGTATAGACAAGGAGCCTAAACATGGCACGTGAGACTACCCTAACCAGTCAGCAGGTTGTATCCGCTACAGAAGCACAGGATTGGACAATGCAGGCAGCCGCAGGTTCGTTATTGGGGTTGGTTGTTCTTAACGGTATAACGTTGGTGGGATTTTACACTGGTATAGAGCCACACCCGCCTGCTACTTTCATACCGCTGATCGCTGCAACAGTAGCACTGTCGGTGACAGCTATCCCGCTGGCTTTGTGGCGGAATCGGATTGCGTACATTAGTGTGTTCCTGGCTGCTCTCCTGAGTTTTGTCTCGTTTGGACCACACAAATTCTTGGCGGAAAATGCCCTGCAACTGTCGCCTGCACTGATTATCGGCACGATGCTTTCCGTCACGGCGATGATTGCTACAGTTGTGGCCTGGCGTGACCAACAGTAAGTGACAGATGTTCTTTTGATATGTGCGGGGAGATTTCTGCGCTCGTCAGATTGCAGCAGCCTCCCTTTCTTTGTTTTACGTGATCGGGATGAGTCAAAATACACTATTTTCGGGAGTTTTCTTGTCCAAATGGTATACTTATCCATAGATCATAAGTACAAGATTATCCCACTCAGAAATAGGTTGACATAAAATTCAACCTGTACACCTATACCTGTCCAAGTATGCTTAGAAGGAATTTTGTGGATACAGAAATAGCGTTTTTTGCAGCACATGTCGAAACCCAGAATCAAGAGTACACACCTGACTTTGTTGTAGTTGGTATCTATTTTAGTGAAAATGATGAACTGGAGCGTGGCCAACACTGGCATTTCACTCGTGGTATCAGCAGCGATGAGCATGAGCAGGATGATGGTGTGTGTACGGTGAAAGAGATACAAGAAGTAACGCTTTATCGTGGAATAGCTCGATTTCAGCTTGAACGAGACAAACTTATGTGTGAGTTCAGCGATGATGCAGTCAGAGAGACGAAAGTAAAAAGACTTCTGATACAATTTCAGCTACATGACGTGGCATATGCGGAATTGGTTGAGATGACCAAAAGCGTATTTCAGGATGATGAGTCTTTAGTGATTATTTAACATCTAAGCATTAGCAGAGCTACAACGGAGGTATCTATGAATTGGACGGTGTATTTATCTGGTGAAATTCATACGGATTGGCGCCAACAGATTATGCAGGGCGCCGAGGCATGTCGGCTACCGATCACGTTCACGTCCCCAGTCACCGACCATGGCGCCAGTGATGCGGCGGGTGATGTGCTTGGCCGAGAGAGTAGTGGCTTCTGGCGCGATCATAAGTCTGCCAAAGTGAATGCGATACGCACCCAGACACTGCTTAATCAATGCGACATTGCAGTTATTCGTTTTGGAGACCAGTATAAGCAGTGGAATGCTGCCTTTGATGCGGGTTTCTGCGCTGCCCTGGGGAAGCCATATATCACACTCCATGCCGAAGACACTATTCATCCGCTCAAGGAGGTGGATAGCTCTGCGATGGCCTGGGCCCAGACACCTGAGCAGGTCGTGGAGCTGTTGAAATACATCATTAGCAAGGAGTAACCAACCAGAGCTTGCAATTGACCAGATCGAGTGTTTCGAAGCAGCGGTTAAACTGCTTAGTTCTCTGCCTCCCTCTATTCAGCGCGTGATGGCCATCTCACGCGCCTCCCCTGAACATATGTAGCAACACTATTAATACAATCTTTCATCTAATGTCTAAGCGCCAAGATGGTTTTACGATAATTTGTAGTAAAAATGGCCCTGATGCTTTGTCATGTTGTCGTTGAGATGCTATAGTTATATAGTAGGAATTCTACTCCTTTGTGAATGTTTTAGGAGGAGGTGATAGTGTCCTCAACTAATACCACACCTCACAAGACGACATTTGTTGGACGGCGTGATCGGATCGAGGCATTCAGGGATGTCCTAAGAAAAGTCTTTGCTCAGGAGGAGGGCACCCCACGCAGAAGTGAAGAGTGGGATCAGTTCGATCCAACGGCTGAGTACGAGGATGGCGCAACAGAGACCGATCAACCATACATAATCCTCGTATCAGGGCATGGAGGAATTGGTAAAAGCCATCTGCTTGAACTGTTCCATATAATTGCTCAGAGGGCGCAGCAGGATAAGCAGTGCCTGACCTTGCCGATCATTCGTCTTGAAGAAGGTTCGCGCTTCTCCATACGTGGCCGAGACAATGTTGAGCCACGGGAAGTCCTCGATGTTATCCAGAGAGCCTTAAATCGTGCGTTACCCAATGAATTAACGGCCTGGCAAACAGCTAGGGCTACTATAAAAACCGAGACCGGTGATATCTATGAGATAGATGGGATGGTTGCGCTGGGCAACAATATTCGTCAGGCTCGTCACGAATATGGGAGTGTTCAAGTCCATCTTGGGTCTGAGCGTGACAGGTTACCTGATCCACAAGAACGGCAGCGGCGCAAGGAGCAGCAATTTGTAGCGCTGCGTGATGCATTAGGCGACGATTTACGGCGTATAAGTACCAGCAAGCCACTCATTGTATTTATTGATACCTATGAACTTGTAGATATAGTCGATCACTTTATCCGCCCACTCTATACCCATAGTGGAAAGCAAATTGTCTGGGTTATTGCAGGTCGCAATGATCTGGTCCCCGACCGACCCGGCAGCGCCAATAATGAGCCATTTCGTGGATACGAGAGCGAAAAGCTTGTGACAAATCTGGTAGATATGGCGCTAAAGGAACTGACCGTTGATGATATCACGCAGTTGTTGGAAAAAGAAGAAGTAGAACTCAAACAAAACCAGATTCATGAACTGTATAACTCTACCTGTGGCAATGCGCTGGCGCTTAATATAGCCGTCAGTATGCTTAGAAAACACCAAGCTCTGGAAGAGATTCTGTCTTCCCAGGAAACGCCATTGCTACGCAGACTATCATCACAGGCAGCTATACATGGTGACAATGATCTGGTGTATCAGATGACCAATCGTCTGTTACTCTATTGTGTGAATGAGCAGGAAAAATGCACCCTGTATGCTCTGGCACTTGTACATCGACCTCTATTCCCGCTTCTGAAAGCAATGCTCCAACGCGATGATATACAGACATGTCTGGTGGATCTTGAACGACAGTATGATTTTGTATCAGCGCAGACAAAAAGTTTACACGATACAGTTCAATACTTCCTTGAAAAGAAACTGATCGAGGAGATGCGCGATGGGAGCGAGAAGGAACTTATAACCGCACTCTGTACCAGAGCACAGAGCTTTAGCCTTACAGTATTGCAGGAGCAAACCACCAAACTTGGCACACATCTTGTTTCAAAACTTATGGCGGATGAGGAGTGGTCTGATGCCTTGGTTGATTATCTGCATTATACACTTTGGCTTGAACCAGAACGGGCTACGCAGGAAATACTAGCAGCATATTGTTGTGCTTCCCGTTATCGAGCAAATCTTGCGACACGGATTCGCACCATTGCTTTAGATCTACAGGAACGGGCGGATACAAAAGCGTGCCCATGGCTAGATGCCTTCATGGTTTGGAAGGATATTGATGATCCTGGTGAAGCGCATCTTACACAAGTACACACATTAATCGAACAACACAATAGCAACACCATTGTCTGGCATCCTGAGCCAGAGCGTGCATGGTCTGAAGTATGCGCGGTACTCTATGCGAAACAGGGTGAATACTATGACCCCTCTAGTTCACATCTTGGTGACGCAGAGAAGAAGGATCTAAAACTGGCGGTTAAATTTTATGAGAAAGGTATGGCAGCCTATAGTTCGATGGAATGGCTGCTCCATCGAATAGGCGGTTCGTACTATGAGTTACAACGTTGGGAGGATGCACTTGATATATACACACTCATGATAGAGCGTTATTCAGACGAACATTATATTAATGCAGCTTTTAACAATCGAGGCGCAGCTTTTTTCAATCTTTGCCGTTACCAGGATTCGCTAGTAGATTACGATCGTGCGTTGGAATTGCAACCTGACGACCCGATGGTGCTGGCCAATCGGGGCAGGGCTCATCATGAGCTAGGTAACTACGAGCAGGCACTAGCAGATTACACCCGTGCGCTGGAGTTGCGACATGACCACCCAGCGACGCTGGCCAATCGGGGCAGGGCTCATCATGAGCTAAGTAACTACGAGCAGGCACTAGCAGATTACGATCGTGCGTTGGAATTGCAACCCGATGACCCGGTGACATTGGACAATCGGGGCAGGGCTCATCATGAGCTAGGTAACTACGAGCAGGTACTAGCAGATTACAATCGTGCATTGGCGTTGCGACCAGATGACCTGAGGACGCTCCACAATCGGGGGGTGACTTACGCTCAGATGGGGGCGTATGAACAGGCGTTGGCGGATTATGATCGCGCGTTGGCGTTGCGACCAGACGACCCGATAGTGCTCTACGCTCGGGGGTTAAATTATTATCAGATGGGGGCGTATGAACAAGCGTTGGCGGATTATGATCGCGCGTTGGCGTTGCGACCAGATGACCCGAGGACGCTCAACAATCGAGGGCTGACTTACGCTCAGATGGGGGCGTATGATCGTGCGTTGGCGGATTACGATCGTGCGTTGGCGTTGCAACCAGACGACCCACTGATGCTGACTAATCGAGGGGTGACTTACGCTCAGATGGGGGCGTATGATCGTGCGTTGGCGGATTGCAACCGTGCGTTGGCGTTGCAACCAGACGACCCACTGATGCTAGCCAATCGGGGAAGAGCCTATCGTGAGATGGGTAACTACGAGCAGGCATTGGTAGACTACACCCGTTCATTGGCGTTGCAACCAGACGACCCGATAGTGTTCTACGCTCGGGGGCTGACTTACGCTCAGATGGGGGCGTATGATCGTGCGTTGGCGGATTGCAACCGTGCGTTGGCGTTGCGACCAGACGACCCAATAGTGCTCTACAATCGGGGGTTGATTTACTTTAAGATGAGGGATTACAGACAGGCGTTGATTGACTACACCCGTTCATTGATTTTGGATCTTAATGTCTTGGTGATGCTGATAAGTCGGGGTTTATCTACTGTGAGACGAGGGATTACAGACAGGCGTTAATTGATTATAACTACTCATTGGAAGTATGTTGCAAAGTTGTTCAGCAGGTAGAGTGATACCTACGGTATATTGTCCCAATTCAATGAGGCATTAGCTGATTATAATCAGGCAATTGATGTAGATGAGAAAGGGTCAGATCACTGATAATCCTGTGATCTGGCCCAGGTTCGCCAGAGTTCCTGCTCTGTGCCAAGCAACGGTGGCTGCATCTCCAACACACTTTCGATCAGTGCACCAAGCGCGTTCTGCTTCCGACAGAGCCTGATAAGTCCATCAATCTGGGCGGCTATGTTGTTTCCGAATGCAGCAAGCTCAATCTCGAAATCCACTTTGTCCTCCAGCGTCAGTACAAGATCGTTTAGTTGCGGTGCCTCCAGCCCTTCACGTAACAAACCTGCTAGTCTGCCGCTCCCTGGTTTTGTTTGTTGATGGGGAGTAGGTGCATTTATCTGAGTAATATCTTTTCCAATACCCACTTGTCCACTAACACCGCTAATGTCTCCAACCCTAATGTTCATAGCGCCTGTAGCAGTTGCAAATTGGCTCTCAGTGGTATCGCCGGTAACAGCAATACTGTGTGCACTATCATTGAAGCTTTGGAATATACGTTGACTCTCCTGTGGTTCAACCAGGCGCACGGCGGCATCTGTGGGTGGCGCATCCGGTGCAAGGAAATCCCCGGACGGTGTACTGCCAGGCCAGAGTGCAACGGCGAATGGCCCCACCCCCTTATGAAGCGTTAGTTCGGGTTCCTGTTGAGCTTCGACATGCTGCTGCCGCATGTCCCTGGGGAGATACTGTACAAGTTCGCGGGTTGCCTGACCAACTTTGTCATAAACATGCTGATACAGGTCAAACAGACTGATATAGCTTGCTCGATTATGCCTGCCTTGTCCTTGCAATCCTTCAACCAGCGCCTGGGCAAAGACGGTTAACTTACCACCACCGACAAAGGAAAATTGATTTTCACGGCTTGCGGCGATGATTGCGCGACCTTCCCCTGTTGCCAAAAGCGACGCCGTAACATCTCCCGATAGCATCTGCCCTTCAACGACAAATTCCGCCTGCGAACCCAGGGTCGGCGAGAGGGCTCCGGCATGGCAGGAGTTGAACACCAAGAGCACTCGTTTCGCCTTGATGGCCCGAAACCTGGCCAATAGCTCATGATGGCTGATGGCGGTCCCATCCACAACACCATAGCTGGATCGCTCTGTGTCATAGGTTGTAAGTTGGTACACGTTTGCTTTATCATAATCTCCATGACCACTGTAAAAGAACACAACGGTATCGTTTTCGGCTGTACGGCTGATAAGGTCGTCAAGTGCACGCAAAACAGACTCACGCGTCGTTTCGTGGCTCTGGAGAAGCGTCACCTGTTGAGCAGGATAGCCACAGTAGCGCGGGTCACGCAGTACATCAGCCAGCGCCTGGGCATCAGCGACAGTCGCGGGCACATCACGATAACAACGGTGCTGGTAGTTTCCGATACCAATAACCAGAGCATGTCCCTGGGTAAATTCAGCCACGACATTTCCTCCCTTTATCGCTAAGAACAAGCGCTGGAACCTTGCTTGAGTCTATCATGGATCTCCAGACGGGGGCAATCGTGAATATGATCGTATGCTACCAGTGATACCTCCCCCAACACCTCAAAACTGGCAGTGTTTGGCAGCCGTTTTCCTTGCTATGGCAGTGAAAGTCCACGTATGGTAGGCATAGTATTGCATTTCACTAAGTTGTCGAAAGGATTGCTGCATGGAACGTCTGATCAGCCTACTCTTTATCATCGTCGGACTTATTAATCTGTACCCAATCATCGGCGTATTTGGTGCCAACACCCTGACCAATCTGTATGGGATACCTTTTGAGGAATCAAACCTGCTTATTCTGATGCGGCATCGTGCGATCTTGCTTGGATTGATGGGGGTATTTTTAATCGCTGCCGCCGTCCAACAAAGTTGGCAGACACCAGCACTGATTGGCGGACTCATCAGCGTGCTCACCTTCGTTGTGATTGCCTTCCTTGAGGGTGGGTTCAACCCCAAAATAACGACGGTCGTCATCGCTGATGTGATCGCCTCAGTGCTTCTAGGGGTTGCTGGTGTGCTGCGGATGTGGACGATGATGCAAACGTGATCGAGAGAGACTACATTGGGTATGTGTGGCTGGGACGGGAGTATGATGATTATTTTCTCTTGTCATCTATTCAACAAGGTACTATACTCATATCATTCCTATATAAAAACAAGTCATCCAACAACGTATGCAGTGTGTCTCACTGATACCTGAAGCGTAGGCTGTTTGGTCCGTTGTGCAAGCGTTAGGAGAAGGCATTGATATTAACGAAAACTGAATCTAACTCTTGGGTAGAAGCATCACTCAATCGCATCGACATTAACGTCGGTTTTGCGCGAGCAGTTGCTGAGAATCTGGTGAACGGCTCTCTGTGGATTGATCGAATATCTGCGCCGCGAGCCATGCATGCACTGCATCCCTATGGGATGTCTCTGGTCTGGGGCGATGCACTCGATGAAGTGATCGATCCTCTGGCAAGTCACTTGCGTGAGGGGCAGTATCGGATAAAGGATGAGTGGTTACAGATTGATCCACGGTGGTACACACTAGATTGGGACTCGTTACTTGGTGCCGTCCCAGCCGAGTCTGAGCCAGACTCTGGGAGGCGTTGTCCCGTTCGCTTTTCGCGGGTGAATTTTGGTTTCGATCAAGTGCGCTTTGTTGCTCTTCATGGAGCGAACGTACTACCAAAGGAATGGAATGTGCGTCGTGCAACAGAATCAGACTTCGATATGGCTGGAAGTGTCGTGCCCAAGTACTTCTGGCGTAGTGCCCAACAGTTTCTTGCACATGGCGGCGGATGGTGTATCGAACGCGATGGCACGGTTGGCGCCATTGCGTTTTCCTCATGCCGATTTGATGACGAGCTTGAAATTGGCATTGAAACACTCCCCATAGCGCGAAGGCAAGGGTTGGGTCGTATGATTGCAACCGTCATGATCAAGGACATCATCGATGCGGGCCTTACCCCGGTGTGGTCTTGTCGAAGAGAAAACACTGCTTCCTATGAGTTGGCTCTCAAGCTTGGGTTCTATGTGAAGAAAATGCTCCCATACTACTGGCTTCCTTCGATGCGGTAGGAAGCGACTCTCGCAGAGTCTCACAGGGATATTGCACTGCGTTTCGATTGCAGGTGTCGATCATTTGTGCTAAAATTAATATGAATGTATGCAAATAATTAATCAAACGGATGATTAGGCCATGTAGCGATTAGTTCGTCACTCAGTTTAGACATTAAGTATGAGCACCAGTGCGTAATTCGAGGAGGTACCCAATGAAATCTGCTCAACCCAAAGGCTACCTTGTCACGCCACCCACAGGCACCGGCAGTGCTGTCTTGGTCCTGCATGCCTGGTGGGGACTGAACGACACGATCAAGGCTTTCTGCACGCGACTGGCCGAATCTGGTTTTGTTGCTTTTGCCCCAGACCTCTACCACGGAAAGGTCGTAGACACCATTGCCGACGCCGAAACCCTGAGCCAAGCCCTGCTTGGAAATCCCGATCAGGTCAGAGCCGATCTCGCAGATGCAACCACATTTCTGCACGAACGTTCTGGGCAGCGCAGCGCAGGCATGGCAGTGATAGGCTTCTCGCTCGGTGCCTATTGTGCGCTGGACCTCTCGGTCACCCATCCTGCACACATCCGCTCTGTCATCGTCTTTTATGGGACTCGACCAGGCGACTACAGCAACTCGCAAGCCGCCTACCTTGGACACTTTGCCGAGAACGACGAGTTCGAGCCACAGTCTGATGTCGATGCGCTGGAGGAGTCTCTCAAGCGTGTTGGCCGCCCAGTGAAGTTCCATCGTTATCCTGGAACGGGACACTGGTTTTTCGAGCCGGATCGATCCGATGCCTACAACGAAGAAGCGGCGCGTCTGGCATGGGATCGCACAATTACCTTTCTGCAACGCTCCAACGCATTGTAATCATAAGAGACAGTTTGAGTGTAGTGCTCGAACATTTTGCCCACCCACGTCAGTACTGCGTCTGAGCCAACACAAACGCACCAGAGAAGAGAGTAATCATCATTGTAGACTCACAAGTTTCTGCAAACGCTAGTGCTTTCTGTATTTTTATGATCTTTTCGTTAAAAT
This sequence comes from Chloroflexota bacterium, assembly GCA_039178835.1. Lineage (GTDB taxonomy): Bacteria > Chloroflexota > Chloroflexia > Chloroflexales > Roseiflexaceae > AL-N1. The sequence goes on along the minus strand of JBCDFA010000218.1, from coordinate 1,649 downwards.
ATTATAACTTTGACATAGTATATGTGTTGTACTCTGTGTCAGGATAATCTTTTTTGCTTTATGAGGGAGGTCTCTATGTTTTCATCAACATCCTGGAATAGTACACACGGGAGAGGTCTACAACGGTTATCAAGGGCGCGACTGTTGCTCAAAGTGATCTCGGGAACGTTGCTCCTCTTTTTAATTTCCGCCACCACGGTACACGCTGAGGATTTTCCGAAGCTCGATGAAGCCGTGCCTGGCGCATTTGTCCTGAGGTTAGCACCTGTGTTTGATTTCGATGGCGATGGATGTTTGCCGAGTGCAGGCATTAGTCGGAGTGGTGAACAGAATGAAGGGTTAGGTACGACCGGAAGCATCACCGGGGATTGTCGTTCTGCTGACTTTTTAAACACCTCCAATACGCTGCACCGTCATGTCTGTATGTCCTCGAATGGCGCCCAGTATTGTGCTCATTTTTATGCGTTGTACTTTGAGAAGGATCAGGTTCTGCCAGGTTGGGATATCTTCGGACATCGACATGACTGGGAACATGTAGCCGTCTGGACAACCGATGGAGCTATCACGCATGTCAGCACAAGCGCCCACGGTGACATGGACACCAGAAGTGTTGCTGATGTTCCTTTTGAGGGAGCGCATCCGAAAATTGTGTATCACAAAGATGGCCCAGGTACACACGCTTTCCGTTTTGCCAAAAGCAACGAAGTCGCTGAAAATCCGTATGTTCGTTTTGTCACCCCTGCCATAACCAGTTGGTACAACCTGAGCGGGGACGGTCTGGGCAATCAGGAAATGCGAAGCAGGCTCGACACTCTTGACTACGGCAAAGCCACTATTCCCATGAAGTCCAGTAATTTTTTTGCAAATGTCAACCGCTTCAAGCCATCAGATTATCCGACTTTCCAACCCTAGTTCTGAGTGCCGATGTACTGTTAACTTTGGTGTGATATGGTGTTGTTTGCTGTAGATTGTTTGAGAAAGGAGAACAGTTAGTCCTTGCGAAATTGCAACCAGGTCGACCTAATCGTGCGGGAGGTGCCGAATGCGGCTCGTTTCTTTCGTGGCGTAGTTGGATTGAGTCTCCAGGTTGCTGAGCCACGATTTGCACAGCTTGATGGCGACTCAATCACGCTTATGTTCAGTCACGGTGTATTCATTCGGTTCAGCCTGCAAGCGGTATTATTCTGCACATTCAAGTTGAAGATGTACGAGCAGCACTTGAGCATGCGCGTACACAACAGGCTCAGGTGTTGCTCGAGCCATCGCAAACTGATTGGGGCACAGAGTCGGCAATGATTGCCGGACCAGAAGGCATCATCGTTGACTTCTATAAGCCAATACATGAGTCGTAGTAACTGCTATCATTTGGTAAATTTGCAACAATGCCTAGACTCATGTTGCTTACAAATCCGTATGCCCTTGAATTGAAAGTGTTATACCATGTCACTTGTTATCGTGCTACTCAGTGAACGACCAGAACTAAAACCGCTCTTATGGGATGATGAACTCATGTCGTCGTGGCCTGAGTTTATCAGGACTTACGCAAAAGCCATCTGCACCGCAGGCGATTTCAAATGTTGACGCAGGTACTCCGACAACAATCCATGCTTGATCCGATAGATTGTGGTGTCTGCGTCGTGAGCAATTTG
>JBCDFA010000217.1:0-13228 GCA_039178835.1 Chloroflexota bacterium | reverse complement strand
GCCAATCTTTCCCGTTTTATTCAGTGTGTCGAGCTAGATCTGCGCGAATTTGAAGGGATGATACCGATTGAGGTCTTTAGCAAATCACCATTTCCCGCAATTGGTGATTTGCCCTATTTTCTTACGTTAGGACCACACGCCTTTTACTGGTTTGCACTGGACCCAACTGGCGTCTCTTCTACAACAAAGCCCTCTTTTTCTTCAACAGAAAGAGCTACGATAACGGTATCGGATAACTGGACATCGTTGTTGATCAAAAAGCAGGAACGCACCATCCTCGAAGGCCTGCTGCCAACCTATCTCAACCGCTGTCGCTGGTTTGACGGCAAAACACGGTTCATTCTATCGACAACTATCTCTGAAGTTATTCCAGTCCCCTATGATCAACCAATCGGCTATCTGACAATGGTTCACGTTGAGTATGTGGAAAGCGATGTCGAAACATATATTCTGCCACTTATCTATGCAACAGGTGCAGAGGCTGATCGCATTGCACAAGAAGTTCCGCAGGCCGTGGTGACGCATATTACGTTGCCTGAGCGCAACGAAACGGGAATCCTCTACGATGCCATGTACAATCATCAGTTTGCCATCACCCTGCTTGAAGCGGTTGCACAACACCGATCATTCCGGGGGCACTCCGGTGAGGTGATGGCGTTCCCGATACGCTCATTCTCACTGCGATCAAGCACACGGGACCAATACACGAGCACGGCAGTTCACAACGGAGACCGTGACTCAACGCCAGCACAAGAGCCCCATACCAACAACTCGCATGAGTCGGTGACAGCGTGGGATGGCAGTCACACCATTGTTGATTACAACGACCAATACACCTTGAAACTCTTCCGCCGTGTCGAGGCAGGCATCAATCCCGATCTTGAGATTGGGCGCTTCCTCACGGAGAAAGTCTCACTGGCACGGGCACCACAGGTCTTTGGCGCATTCGAATATCACCAACGCGGAAGCGATGCAGCAACCATTGCCGTGCTCCACAAAGCTGTTCCCAACCAAGGCACAGCGTGGCGACACACGCAAACGGTTCTCAAAAACTACTATGAGCGCGTGCAGCAAACCAATACAAGTGATTCGTTCCTGCCACTGCCTCACCAACATATTTTTGAGCTTGCCGGCGAAGCAGTCGATGAACTCGCTACGACTCTGATTGGCGCATATCTGGAAACAGCCCAGTTACTCGGTCAGCGTACAGCAGAACTGCATCTGGCATTTACACAGGAAACAGAGGACGCGCACTTTACGCCAGAACCATTTACCGATTTCTTTCAGCGCCCATTCTACTACGCGATGCTTGGCCTGATCGACCGCGATTTTCGGTTGCTCCGACAACAGCAACAGCATTTCGAGGCTTCGGTACGGGAGGATGTCGAACGGGTGATAAATCTCGAACACGAGATGCGCCAGTATTTCAAGCCATTTCGTGATCGAAAAGTGACGGCTATGCGCATGCGGTGCCATGGCAACTACCATCTGGGGAATGTCTTGTGGGCTGACAACGATTTTGTCATTGTCGATTTCGAGGGAGAGCCCACCCGATCACTCGAGGAACGTCGCACTAAAACATCGCCTTTGCGCGACGTTGCCAGCATGCTGCGTTCATTCCAGTATGCCGCCTACGCTGCACTGCTGTTACATGAAACGGAAGGCACACTCCAAACGATTGATCAACACACCCGAGAGAACTGGGCACGCTTCTGGTACACATGGGTTTCGGCAGTGTTCCTGCGGACCTACCTTGACACGGCGAGCCAGTCTCCCTTGCTTTTGCAAACACCAGAAGAATGCCAGATGTTGCTCGACGCCTACCTGCTCGAAAAAGCATTGTATGAATTAGGGTATGAATTAAGCCATCGACCTGAATGGATACGGATTCCGCTCCAGGGAATTATTCAGCTGTTAGAAACGCACAGCGGCAACTAACAGTTATGTGTTTGATACAACAGAAAGTGACTCGACCGACAGGTGCAGTGGTGCCGGTGGCCATGTGAATCCGTGGCTGTCATCGAGCAGTTGTGCTTCACCAACGGTGCCAGCCTCGACCAGCTTTTGGGCCAATGCGAGTGCCAACAGCCCATCCTCACCACTCACGGGTGCGATGCCATGCGTTCGTACGGCGTTCACATAGGCTTCCAGTTCCTCACGGAGTGGCTCACGCTTATTGATCTTGTAGCGAATCATGCGGCCTTCCGAAACACCCATAACGGCGAGTTGATGCCAATCTTCACCATGTGGCGCCGCGTCGTTTTCGTAGAGAATCAGATCCTGCGTGAGGTAGTTTGCGACAAACATCCCGCGCTCACCAATCACCGAAATCTCTCGCACTTTTGTTGGTGTGAGCCAATTGATGTCAAGTACTCCGATGATATCATTCTCATAGCGTAGCACCGCTGAGAGCAGATCTTCATGTGCAGTGTGAAGGCGTTGCCCAATCTCCGCATGGATGCGTGTCGCATGCGAGTCGGTCAGATAATGCATGATGTCGAGATCATGCGTGGCCAGATCGATGACCACCCCAACATCTTTGATACGCGCAGGAAATGGCCCGATACGTCTTGAAGAAATCTGGTAGACTTTGCCGAGCGACCCCATATCAAGCTGGCCCTTGAGCGCGACAATAGCCGGGTTGAACCGTTCGATATGACCCACCATCAACAGTACCTGCTGCTTCTGAGATAATGCAACCAGCTCGGCACCTTCTTCAACTGTCGCTGCAATGGGCTTTTCGACCAACACCGGAATACCAGCAAGCAATGCATCACGGGCAACCTCATAGTGCAGTTCCGTCGGCACAACCACCGAAACCATATCAAGCTGTTCACGCTCAAACATGTCTTGATAGTCGGTGTAGGTACGAATACGATGCCGTTGCGCCAGTTTGTCGAGCGCTGGCTGACTCGGATCAGCTACTGCAACCAGTTCAACATCTTCCATTTCCGCATAGACACGGGCATGATTGGTACCCATGCTTCCAGCACCAATAACGGCGGCACGTAGAATCTTCGTCATCAGAAGCTCCTTAGTAACGATTTTTTCTTTTGTTTATGTGTTGAGGTGACGACAACAATAGTGGTTGATTTGTGGAAGAAACGTTGCTGTGTATCGTCACTTTTGTTACCGCAGGTTGCAAGCAACTGCGATCAATAGGCTCCAGTTCCACCAAGAATCGCGGGAACAGTTTGAATGAGGATCTGGATATCAAGCCAAATAGTATGGTTTCGAATATAGTACATATCGAGTCGTACTCGATCTTCATACGAAAGATCACTGCGTCCACTTACCTGCCATAGACCGGTCAACCCTGGTTTGACGGTTGCCAAATTGTGTTGCCACTTCCCAAATTTCTCTAACTCCTTGGAGGTGATCATGCGCGGCCCGATGAGACTCATCTCGCCACGTAAAACGTTAAGCAATTGTGGCAATTCATCGATGCTATAACGCCGAATAAAGGCACCAACACGGGTCACACGGGGATCATCTTTGAGTTTGCCATGTTCTTCTAATTCTTGCTTCTGCTCAGGTGTGAGTAATTTATCGCCCTCAATATGCATAGTACGGAGTTTGAAGGCATCAAAAGTACATTTGCCCTGCCCAACAACCCGGCGACGATAGATAACCGGACCAGGCGAGTCGCGTTTGATGAGAATGGCAAGTACGATAAACAACGGCAACAGGACAATTAATGCTGTTGCTGCAATGACTGTATCAAGAACGCTTTTGCAAAAGAGATGAATCCCAGTGATACGCGTTTTATTCAAGACAATCAGCGGCACATGACCTTCATCACGGATACTCACCCCGGTAGTCAGCATCTCAAATAAACCGGAGGCAAGCCGCACTTCAGTATTGGGTATGGTCTCGATACCACTGTAAATACTCAATAGCTGTTTGCGTGGTATACCTGTGCTGGCAATAACCACCGTATCGATCTCTTGCATCGTTACGAGTGATGTAAAGGTGTTGAAGCCACCTAACACCGCCATGCCCGGTAATGGTTCTGTTCCAACCGGCAAATATTCATCGACAAACCCAATGATTTGGGCACCTGACGATGGGGCATGCTGTAGCTGCTCTGCAACGGCGACCCCCTCGGGATTTGCGCCGACAATCAGTGTTCGGTCTACAAAATGGCCGGAGCGGCGCTGGGCATAGATAACACGACGCATCACAAAACGGCTTGTAATGACCAATACCACCATGAGAGCCCAGGCAAGCAAAAGCCAACCACGGGCAACCACAAAGTCTGGTTGGACAAAACTGATGAAGATAATGAGCAAAAGACCTGTAGTAACCGCATTGAAGACCCGCGCATACTCGGTCGTACCACCAAGGAGATGTGCCCGATTGTATAAACCATAAATATGGAAGATTGCGAGGTAAGCAGGGACTAAAGCACCAACCACAAAGGCATAGAATCCTGGTTTGATCGTTCCTTCATCAAAGAACGAAAACCCAAACCAGAAACGTACTGCATAGGCGATGGCAAAGCTCATCATCACAACGAGCGCATCGGAAAACAAAAGCCGGGCAATCAAAATGCGCTGTTCCTGTTGACGCACAACACGACGTGGTTTGGTATTGGTAAAAAGTCCCTCGAAGACACTCATAGGTCACAGATCTCCAGCTACTAGGTAGACACGATACGTAGTGGTTGAACATGAGAGTGCCGCAAACATTGCGACTGGATTATCACTCTATTTCGCAATCAGGCTGCCACAAGCGATGCAACTGGTGCATCAATGCGTTGTTGCGCCTGAACCACTTCCTCAGCAGCACGATAGGCATATGCAATCACCGCCTCACCATTGGTGAGTTGCGGATAAATCTGACTGTTGTTCACCAGATATAACCCGGCAGTATCAGCAGCAATTGGTGGGATGGCATCCGTTTGACCAAGTGGATGGAGTGGCTCAACATACCGTTCACGGCCAATACGTACAGCTGCAATATCACTATCCTGCAGGTCAGGAAACATTTGTCGTAAATAGACCATAAAGGCCTGTTGCAATGCCTCATCATCCATCTGGGCAAACACATTGCCGGGTGTCACATATTTGGGCAGATACACAAGGTGATAGCCATCGGTGTATTTACGATCAATGAGATTAGTCGTCTCGATCACGCCTGTGAAGGGAATACTTGCATCCGTGATATTGAGAGTGTAATACGGAATGAGCGAGCGTCGCATCACCAGCAGCATACAAACAATGCCCAGATACTCTTCTAGCGCACTCCATTGTTCAGATGTCACAGCTGCTTCGGCTGGGAGCAAGCGGCGTGCAATGGGTGTTTGCAGCGTCAGCACAACGCCATCACTGACAACCATGCCATTTGCAAGTTGCAACCCGGTCACACGATTATCTGCAACACATACCTTCTCGATAGTAGTTCCCAGATGAATCTCACCGCCAAGACGTGTGATTTCGCGAGCCAGTGCCTGGATGAGCATAATATATCCACCCGTTAAAAAGCACATCTGCTCTTTGGCTGTTGATTTATCGCGTGTATCGGTCATACGCACGAGGCGTGACCAGATATAGGTTGCAGGTACATTGTCAAAGCTCGTATCGAATTTCGCCCGTAATAATGGCTTCCAGATATGTTCAACAGTTCCCTTACCACCGAGGCGTGTCAGCCAGTCGATCACGGGGACCTGCTCAAGTTCGCGCCAGTTCTTCACTCGCCGGGCTGACAGAATAGTCATGGCCAGCCGGGCACGATCAACCATTGAGAGCGGGGGGAATCGCATAAAATCGAGAGGGCTTGACATGGGGAAGATATCACTATCGTGATAGAAACCCATTTTGGTGGTGACCGCGTGGAGTTCGTCTGTCAGACCCATTTCATCAATCAGGCCCATGAGTGTGCGATCACTATTGAGAATGGCGTGGTAGTACCGATCTACCTCGACATCCCCTAACTCAGGAAAACGCATACGCCCCATCAAGCCGCCAAGTTCAGGTGAACGTTCCCAGATACGGACACCAATACCGCGTTTGAGGAGATCATAACCTAACGCCAGCCCCATAATGCCGCCGCCTACAATGTCAATCGTTGTCATAACCAGGTGCTCCTCGGGAAGAAAGAGGGAAACGGGACTTTATGATTGTATTAGGAGGCTGCTCTCGCACAGGTTGCCTCTTTTCTATACGAGAGACAGCTCTCCAATGCCCGCAGACATACTGTACCAAAATGGGTTGACATGCATATGAAAGGATGGGTGTATATGATGAACGTTTCGTTATACCAGATATGTCCAAAATTTCTCAATATGCCCTTCTGACGCGGTTTAGACAACAATAGTAGAAGGATATAACACGTTTAGGTATCTGAACATTTAGACTCAGTGGGGATTGTGTGGTTTACGAGTCTTAGTGTGAGTGGTTTATCAACTTATACATGTTACCCGCCAATTGCATAGGAGGAAAGTATATTTGAAGAGTTTCGTTATTGGCAGAAATCAATATTTGGTCATTAAATCGTATCGTGATATGTGTTTCAATGAACAGATGATGCTTCTAAAAAACCCACGTTTTAGCCACATATATTTGACCTCCTTCTATAATCTCTCGTTTCTCGGTATTAACTACCCTAACTTAGTCGTTAATCTCGATCTTCCAGATGATCAATATCACAGCGACAGCGATTGTAATGATGGGCACCGTGTGTTAGCTTTGGAAGACGGTGCCCTGCTTCAATAGGTTTGCGCTTAGCACGATCCTGTCTCATGTGTTGGTTTACCTGTTGCGGTGCAGGCGAGCGGTTTCACCTTCATAGCTGCTCGGGGAAGGTGTAGAAAAGGCATCGTCTGCGAGCAGTGTTGGTGTAGCGCCATGTACAATGTCTGGCACACGCAGGATCTCGACGCCGCCAAACATCCCAAACAACTCAATGCGTACCCGCACACGCGCCTGTGCGAAGTTCTCGCTTGTCCAGCGTGCGCCACTGTGTTCTTCCGTGCCTGTAGCCAGGGTTTCAATATGAACTTCACTGTAAACAAGTGTGCCTGCGATCTCAATACCTACGTGGTCCGGCATCTGTAGCATTACATCACCACCGAAAATTAGGACGCGTAGGATATGGTCGCCATGCGCTAGCGGCGCTTGGAGAAAATTGACTTTGGTGTGACCATAAACAGTAATAATCTGTTCATGCTCAAAACGGTGTGCTTGGCTGATGTGTTTGCTGCTGCTCAGGAATGTCCAGGTTCTCATTGTTCCTCCATTGTGCTAACGATCCGTCTGATTGCGATCCTCTACGTCAACAAGTGTTACGACCACACGCGTCCATACGCCATCATCATTTGGATTGTCTTGTGCTGTGCGAACAAGATCATTGATTTGGTCTCGCAATCGCATTAGTTCCTCTTCCGACAAACGCACAGTAGTCCGTGAAAGTGAAATTTCCCGTCGTTCGCCACTTTCCTTCGCCATACTCGCCGAAGTGATATCAGCCTGTGTTGCCTCGAGCATCGCATTCAAGAATTGAGCGACCTCAAGTGGTGTAGCCTTGTCGCCGGGTGGTTCAGCCGTGGTAGGTTGATACATTCGCTCGACTTTGCCACCCGCAAGGCGTCGATACTCGGCTATCTCGATCAGTCCCGCCTTTTCGAGTTGTGCAAGGTGATAGTAGAGACGGTCGGGTCGTAATTCGAGTAATGTAGCCAGTTCTTTCGCAGACTGTGGATGTGCTTGCCACAACAATTCAAGGACCTGGATGCGTATCGGATCTGCCAGAACACGGTGCAGTGACCGTAAGCCTCGTTGACGCTCAGACATAGTATTGTTAAAAAGTCCTCACTGATTGAAAAATTGTTCAATACTAACTTGTTGTATTATATTTCAATTAGTGAAAGTATGTCAAATGTATCTATATGTTACAACCTTTTATGTGATTACAGAGGGATACGCTTGGCTGCTTGACAATCCACTTGTGATAGAGATAATTGACGGTCATCAGTCACATGGCGTCAACAAAAGAGGGTATGTGGACGCAGACCGTCAGAAATAGGACATCCAGGAAACTGCGTAACGAGAGACGGTGTATTCGTTGGGGATGGTGCGACGAAAGTCGGTGTCTTTTTTAGATGGTATAGAGAATACAAGGAGAACAAATACTTATGAGAAAAAAAACGATTGTAGATAGTACGTTTGCATATATGGTTCATGTTCGCAAACAAACCCAGGAATCATCAAATTGCTTCTATCACATTACCCTCTACAGTCCTGAGTATGTGCCACTTCGTGATTGGCACGACGAGTATTCAAAGCATGCACTGAATGCATTGCTTGATGATCTCCAGCGCCAATATCGTAAGCTCAGCAAATTCTTTGTAGATCCCTCCGACGATATTGACTCCATTTTTCACAATCTAGAAGGGGATTTATGTCAAATCAGTGCATGGTATCGCCCCAATCGTGCACTGGTTGAGCAACAGCACGATTATATCCTTACAGCGGTGCAATCAATGGCCAGCATGGTGAAGCATGAGGCACAACCACTCGTATCGTACTACACAGGAGAAGTGCGTCTACTCAAATCAAGATTGTGGTGGGATTTCTATGACGTTGAGGTCATTGAAAACTATACGAACGTACACGCTACCTTCAATGGATGGTATACGTCGAGTGGTTTATCAGATCAGCTCTATCAACGCTATCCCAGTCTACAGACATATCGTATTACGTGGCCTCAGAAGGAGAATGGGCTTCTATTTTGGATCGGCTCAGCAATCCAAAGTTTTCGGGCAAACTGTATGGAGCATGGTCATCGTTTATCCAATTCGCAGAAAGGGGGCCTTCGACAGATCCTACATCATCTTGAGGAGCTATTTCAGGAATAATTGTCGTTGTTAACAAAGTGCACACATACCGCATCGTTAGGACATACTCCCGATTAGACAAGTTGATGTTCGAGGGCAACCCGAATAGCGGCCCCACGTGAGGTAACCTGCAGTTTTCGGTAGATAGCACGTAAGTGAGCATTAACAGTTAGAGGGCTAATCACTAACTGCTGGGCAACCTGTGCATTGGTCAGGCCTCGCACCACCAATTGCAGAACCTCAAGCTCACGACGGGTAAGATGTACCTCTACCAGAGTGGGTGATACAACAATGGCAAGCAGATCATTAACATCAGTCAGAGCATTTTCGACAGAGAATGCCCGCACTGTCGCTGTAACAATATGCCGTTGTGCCTCCTGAAGATAGGTACGAATTGCGCTCTCGAGATCATCATAAAAAGCACGATCGGCATATGGTGATGGGGAGCCCAATCGTTGCCGAATCTGATCCGCCATACCTTTAAGACTTACCGCGTGCTCTAACTGGTCGTGCGCGATGGCTACACCAGCGCAACCCTCAAACGCAACTGCCATCGCCTCTTGATCACCCACTTGCTGACACATAATCAATCCTTCTTCAAAAAAATGCAAGGCATCACGGGTTTGTTCTTGGCTCAATGCCACACGTCCGAGATATATGAGTGTTCGAGCGATACCAGGAATACTATTGTGCTTTTCCAGAATGGTTAAGCTTTGCTCTAGCAATGTAGCCGCCTGCTGATAATCCCCACGATACAACGCAACGCGACCATAAAAACCTAACGCTGTTCCAGTACCAATGTCATTCTGTAATGTATGATAGAGATGCAAACCTTCCTTTATGGCCACCATGGCCTTCTCATACTGATCCATGTTGAGGTGAACAAGACCCACATATAAGGAGGAACTTGCAAGACCAACTTGATCATCAATGTCGCGCAGTAACGCCATGCCCTCGTCAAGTATCGCCAACGCTCCAGGATAATCTGCTTGCCAGTAGGCAACCCGACCTAAACTCGCCAACGCCCGAGCAATATTTGTTTGCTCTTTGACTTCAGAACGTAGTGCTAGGCATTGGGTAAATAACTGATGCGCCTGAGCATAATCATCCTGCATCAATGCGAGGATCCCCAGCATACGCAACGCTTCAACACGGAGATCTGCTGACGCGTTTGGGGTGCGATTTACACCATTTTGGAGCCATGCACGCCCTTCATAGACAGAACCACGAAGCCGCCAGAAGGTACTCATCGCCACACTCATCCGCAGAAGTTCTTCTTGTTGCTGCATATCAGCAGTCCACTGTAATGCAGCACGTATGTTGTCAAGCTCACAAGTACAACGATCCAACCACAAACCCCGATCTTCTTTAGAGAAATGACTATTGGCTGTTTCGACAAAGGTAAGATAATAGTTGGCATGCTGTTCTTGCACTGCACTCATTTCATCATATTGTGTAAGCTGATTCAGTGCATATGCCCGGACGGTTTCAAGCATCGTAAAGCGTGGAACACTATCAATCAGATTGATACGCTGTACAAGGTTGTGATCAACCAATATACCCATGTGTGTCATAATTACGACAAGCTTTGACGAAACAGAGTCACCTAGATCAAGTCCCTCGTATATTGCGGTGATAGCTTCAAAGGTAAACCCACCCACAAAAACGGCCAACCGACGAAAGAGCGTTTGCGTATCAGCGGACAGCAATGTGTAACTCCACTCCAGAGTAGTTTGTAGCGTTTGTTGATGTGGAACACCATCGCGAACTCCGCTTGTCAAAAGTGTCAGGCGCTGGTCAAGTTGTTGCAGAAGGAGTGGCAATGGTAGCAATGTACTCCGTGCCGCAGCCAGTTCTATCGCCAGCGGAAGGCCATCCAACCGCTGACAAATTGCGACAATAGTCGGGGCATTACTTTCGGTCAATGTAAACTGTTGATCGATAGCAGCGGCTCTATGAACAAAGAGCGCCACCGCTCCATAAGTGTACCAATCTGACCAATCAGTATCGTCTTGCGGATCGGGAATGGTCAACGGTGGGACAACATACACATGTTCACTGGAGAGATGTACTCGTACCCGACTGGTAATAAGCATTTTCAACTGCGGCGCATGCAGCAACAATCGACCAAGCAGTGGTGTTGCCTCCAGAAGATGCTCAAAGTTATCTAGAATCAGCAGCAATTGCCTTGATTGAAGCGCAGCCAAGAGTGCTATTTCCAGATCATCTGGCTGTGTTTCCTGAATACCAAAGTGCTGAGCAATTGCAGGAAGGATCTGGACAGAATCAGATAGTGGCGCACAGGAAACAAAAATCACACTATCATCAAAATATGACCGCAATTGTGCAGCAAGTGCCAGGACTAAACGAGTTTTCCCAACACCAGGTGCACCAGTCAAAGTCACTAATGCAATTTTATCACTCAGGATTAATGTGCGAACATGATCAAGATCGTCTTCACGACCAAAAAGCAACGTAGGAGAGTTTGGTATCGTGGCAAAAACAGGGGTCTCTATCGATGCATCTGACATATCTTGCTGTACTAACACGGGCGGCAGTGAGTCAGGATGATGTCGTGCGAATGCCACCACTGTCGCCTGCTCTTTAACTGGAATTTGCAACGCTTTGGCAAGACGTTGAGCTAACTGTTGCGAGGGGGAAAGAGCACCAGACTCAATTTTGCGAATAGTGCGGTCTGCACAGGCTGCTAGCGTTGCCAACTCTTGCTGTGTGTACTCAAGCATTCTGCGTCGCTGTTGAACCCACTGACCAAAAGCATTGGTGCGTGGCATGGCAATCAACTCCTCTTACAACTCCACGATAATAGTTATAAATCAACTTTTAGGGCCGTTTTTGAGGCCGCTTTTGGTCCTTTCACTCTACCATGTCTCAAGAAACATGACAAATTTTAGTTTGATCTAACGATAGTCAAAAATAATGGTACTCGCTATACTTACAGTCATCTACCAAAACAAAATTTCGACCAATATCATATGATTTTGTCTTTAAAATATTTGTTTGTATCACATTAGGTACTTGCAAATAGACTATATAGCTGTGCTCACAAAGGAAGGACTCTGTAATGATGGAACGGTATCTACTGTTTGACTCGGGGTGTTCCACATGTACCCGTTTGGCTCAAGCGATTGAACACGAGAGTCAGGGATGGCTCACCACACGCAGTCTCCATGACCACGAGATGCAAACCTTATTGCGACGGGTTCGTCCCACCTGGCACTGGGAACCTACTTTGGTTGAGGTTGCTGACCACCAAGTTCGGGTCTTTACCGGGATCACCTTACGCATACGCCTGACCTATGGGTTAGGAATACGACGTGCTTGGCGCATCGCCAATCTGGTCCACCGACATACCACAGCAGTTCCGCCCAAATCTACCGCACGTCGCAAGTTTTTCCAGCGTAGCGGTTTAGCTGCGGTTGGAACCCTCCTTGGTCTGGGGCTGGGGAAAGCAGGCGCAACTCCAGTAGACGAACCAACCCCTTTTGCGACAACCCATCTGGCACCGACCAATCCAATCATACAGAAACTGCAATCGGCACAAGCCGTCCAAGCCGTCCAACAACAATTTGGCGAACTAAATTGGCAGCAAGCCTACCAGATTATCTACCAGGACACAGGAGACATCGGGTTTTTGGTGCTGCTTCAGCCATCTAGTGACCATGATCAATCCACCACGTTTCTCACCTTTGGAGACCCTAATACTGGTCTGGACGGGCAGGGAGTGGTTGGCCGTACCACCGCGCAGGGCGACGAACTACGTATAGACTGGTTCACTCCAGATGGCCAGCCACTAGGAGCGATACAGAGTAACAAAGGACACTTCACCCCTGTGACAGATGAAGTATCCCCAGACTTTAGTCCTAGCTGTTTTATTGGTTGTGTTAGAAGGACCATATCTATATTCTGTCTTGCTAATTGTATTAGGTGTGGAATGGGGAGCACTTTTGACTGTTTTCTTTGTACAGGATGTGCAGGTCCGTCAGCATTGCCTTGTGTCCGGCGCTGCGACTAAAACACTGCTTATACGAGTGTGCTTCAGAATGTTCTCTGTCCGCTTATTTAGTTACTCGCTTTAGAAGATTATATCTCTCAAACAGAAAATGGTATTAGATACAAAAGAAAGTATCCTGAACAAATTTAGGTTGATACAGTTTTTGCATCACACCACAAACTTACGAATAGACTATATAGCTGTGCTCACAAAGGAAGGACTCTGTAATGATGGAACGGTATCTATTGTTTGACTCGGGGTGTTCCACATGTACCCGTTTGGCTCAAGCGATTGAACACGAGAGTCAGGGATGGCTCACCACACGCAGTCTCCATGACCACGAGATGCAAACCTTATTGCGACGGGTTCGTCCCACCTGG
>JBCDFA010000216.1:0-13298 GCA_039178835.1 Chloroflexota bacterium | reverse complement strand
GGGGCTCGCTTGGCACAGTAGCCGTCTCATCAGTCGCGACAGCCGTTGGGCTCACAGCCTGTTCTTGATTAGCACAGGCCGCAAGGAGCAAACTGGCAAACAGTCCTACAAATATACATCGCATCCAGAATTGTTGAGACATGTTAAACTCCTCATATACTTACACATAAGACTCTCAATCTACAGTATTATTAACGTATACGATGGTTTAAATAGAACTGATAGAAGACTCACACTTATGTGAAAAAATAGACTATTTAAACACTGTTAAGAGGCACACAAAAAGCCGGAGACATACGTGTCTCCGGCTTCACAGTGGGCAATGTCATTATTGTGTCTGTCAGAAAAAGAGCATTACATCACGCTATGCTTTCTTGTCCTATAGTCCACACCCGGTAATAAGGAGGCTTTCAAGCTGTTTGCCATTCATACGATACAGTTCGGTTGCAGCACCTTCGTAGTATTGGCTTTCGATAGTAAACTCCATTTGCCCATTACCATTCGTGTCAAGAATAGTACCAATACGATATTCGTTTGGAGCCGCAAACTCATATGCTTCGGAGTAGCTCTCCCCAGCAACAAAGATGTTGGCAACCTCGCCATCAACCATCTTTCGCAACATCACTAGCGAATAATCACCTGCTTCTATCAGTGGTGCTGGTGCAACGCCATTCAATTCTGCCAGACGGGTTGCACTGATCAGCACCTCGTCGGTACCATCGCCTTCCAGATCAACCCGTATCACTTGTGTGATTTGCACCTCTGGCGCAGCAATACCTTGATCCTGGAGCCACTCTGCAACCGCTTGTTCGTATACCTCTGAATCTGTTCCCTCTTCAACTGGCACACGAGGCAGCGCATCCCAGTCGCCGCCGAGTGCAAGAATGGACGACTCCCTTGGCACTAGAGTGAAATCGACGGCAAAGGTAGCAGGGCAGGGAATAATATCGAACGCCTCAGGTTTGCTCCCTACTGCTATGCCTTGCTGCTCTGTCAGCGTATAGAGACGATACTCCTCATTGCCCTCAAGTAGAGCTGCGGTAGAACTTCCATCAAGCCATGTGTCACCACTGCTGCCGCCAAGCAGCCAACCAGTTCTCGCATCAACGATGGGAACGACATCTGAATCCCCAGCGGCAATGGCAGCATCACTGAACAACTGCCCCCATGTTTGCGATCCTACAATCCCATCGACAGTTAGATCGTTGCGGGCTTGAAACGCACGCGTAGCAGCTTCCGTCTGTGGACCATAGATGCCATCAATTTCACCAACATCGTATCCTAGACTTTCCAGTTGCTGCTGTGCTGACTGTACATCATCGCCCTCCAGACGCGGCTCCTGCAACGCTAACGAGCGCTCTAACACAGGCGTGGTAACGTCTGGTGGAGTAATTTCAGGTACGGGGGTCGTAATATCAGGAGTTGACTCAGAGATGTCAGGAACCTCTGTAGCTGAGATAGCTGTCGCTCTTGGTTCGGTTGTTGTCGCTGGTACGTCGGTAGCAAGCTCTGTTGTTGTCTGTGTGCCGCTCGGTACAGCCGTCGGATCATCAGCTGATACAGCCGTTGGACTTACAGCCTGTTCCAGGTTGGTGCACGCCGCAAGGAGCAAACTGGCGAACAAAAACAAACAGATAAATCGAGTATACAAGCGTAGAGGCATATTAAACTCCTTCCATAGTTCATCATTAGAAAGTGCACATGGTACTAGTATGAACGCCGGTAATGAGTCACATTGGCATGACACAAGACTGATGTCTGTCATATAGCCAGGACAAATATGTTGTATGAAACCAAAACGCGATGTCTCGTAAGACATCGCGTGGTCAACTGTATAAATGAGAAACGAGGTTATGCGGCAGTGGTAGTCAGTGCAATAGTAAGAACTTCATCCATTGACGTCACCGGCACAAGTTGGAGATCTTCACGTACTTTGTTCGGCAAATCAACAATATCTTTGACATTATCCTTGGGAAGAATAAATGTCTTGATACCAGCACGGTGGGCCGCCAGTGTTTTTTCCTTCAAGCCACCAATGGGCAACACCTTGCCACGGAGCGTAATCTCCCCGGTCATCGCTACGTCGCGGCGCACCGGGCGGCCAGTCATCGCTGAGATCAGCGCAGTTGTCAGCGTAATACCTGCTGAGGGACCATCCTTTGGCACTGAGCCTTCTGGCACATGGATATGAATGTTATGATTCTCAAAGTACTCTGGGTCTACACCAAACTGATCTGCACGGAATCGGGCATACGAAAGCGCAGCCTGAGCCGACTCTTTCATCACATCACCGAGTTGACCAGTAAGTTGAAGCGCACCCTTACCACGCACCGGCAGCACCTCAATCACCAATGTGTCACCACCTGTGGCTGTCACCGACACACCAGTTGCCACACCAATCTCATCTTCCGACTCCATCAAACCGAAAGAGAAACGTTCAGGACCAAGATACGTTGAGATATCTTCTTCGCTCACAGAGGATTTCGATATCTTTTTTCCTTCGTCCGACGCAGCCGCCACTTTCCGCGCCACTTTTCGACACAGACTTGCCAACTCACGCTCCAGATTACGAACGCCCGACTCACGGGTATATTCGCGGATCAGCTTGAGGACAGAGGGATCGGGAATATGAAACTGCTTTTCTTCCAGTCCATGAAATTCACGCTGTTTGGGAACCAAAAATCCTTGTGCAATGCCCAACTTCTCATCTTCTGTGTAGCCACCGATTTCGATAATCTCCATACGGTCACGCAGAGGACCAGGGATGGGCTCAATCTGATTGGCGGTCGCAATAAAAATGACCTGTGAGAGATCGTAGGGTATCTCGAGGTAATGATCTGAGAAAGCGCTATTCTGCTCAGGATCAAGCACTTCGAGCAATGCGGAGGTTGGGTCTCCACGAAAATCCTGGCCAACCTTGTCAATCTCATCAAGCACATACACTGGATAGCGCGATTTCGCTGTCTTCATACCTTGAATAACACGACCTGGCATCGCACCGATGTACGTACGGCGATGGCCACGAATCTCAGCTTCGTCACGAATACCACCAAGGCTGCTCCGCACAAATTTCCGATCCAGTGCACGAGCTATCGAGCGGCCCAGAGACGTTTTACCAACACCGGGAGGGCCTACAAAACACAGAATTGGCGAACGCATTTTACTACCGGCCAGTTTACGAACTGCCAAGTATTCTAAAATACGCTCTTTTACTTTTTCCAGGCCATAATGATCTTCATCAAGCACGTTCTGAGCATCAGAAATACTAATATCCGGAATATCTTCCTCACCCCATGGAAGATTGGTAATCCAATCGAGATAGGTGCGAATTACCCCAGACTCGGGGCTATTCATGCCTTGCTGTGCGAGTCGCTTCAATTCGTGAGTAGCTTGATCTTTCACATAGTCAGGGGCATTCAATTCTGCGATTTTGCGACGCATCTCATCAATAGGATCATCGAATTCATCGTCTTCACCAAGTTCACGACGAATAACCCGCATCTGCTCACGCAAAAAGTACTCTCGTTGACTCTGATCAAGTACTTCTTTTGTATCTTGTTGGATTTTCTGCCGCAACTTCAACAACTCGAGTTGGCGTGCCAACAGGAGATAAATCTTACGTAAGCGCTCGACTGGATCGATCTTGCTGAGGACTTCTAAACGCTCTGTAAACTGAAAAGCTGGCAGGTAAGTAACCATGTCGGCAAGATGACCCGGCTTATCAATACGATGCACAAACGCGACCGCGTCCTGCGGCATCTCACCCATGTAATCAACAACCTCATCGAACTGTTGTTTCACAGTGTCAATAAGTGCTTCTACTTCTATACCAATGGTCTCTTGATCTGCTACGGGTGTGCAACGGACTCGATAGAATGGTTCATTCTGTACAACCTCTCCGGTGGCAGCACGAACAACACCCTCTAAAATGATACGAACCGTTCCATCAGGAAGTTTGACGAATTCACCTAGGCGTGCAATAACACCCACAGAAGGTAGATTTTGCGGCTCACCACTCTTATATGCTTCGATTTCGTCCTCAGAGACGAATATAAGGAGAACCTCTTGATCTTCATCCCACGCTTGCTCCATAGCCCCGGTTGATTTTCCCTGACCAACCTGTAGTGGTACGGTCATATGGGGCATGATGACCATCTCTCCGAGGACTACCAAAGGCAGATCACGCTCCCCTGAGTCAATATCTTCGTATACGTCTTCATGATCTATCGGCTCCACATTGTGGTTCATTGGTATCCTCACGTTAATTTCAGACGCTATGCGCCACTATATTGTGTCTACTCAAAAAGAAGCTTTAATCACCAGTTTTTGTTCTTCTTTTTGTGTCATCTACCTGCTTTATTTTTCCGTCATATTCTCGTGTCTATGCAACACCTGACTTTTATGTATGGTACCACAAATATCAAACACAGACTCGCATAGTTACGACAAAACCAGTACTAACTTCATGCAGGATACACCGCTTCACAGATCGTTTTATGTTAGTCAATCCTTGCCTTGTTGAACAGCCAAGTTCATACTCACAACTAACTTATCCAGCCAACGGAGTAACTCATCTACTTCTTCTGGCTGCAGACTGTGCAGAGTACGATGCATCTCGTCTCGTCGAGCCTGCTTAATCTCACCTAACAGTGTATGCCCTTGATCCGTCGTTGTCACCATCACTTGACGGCGATCACCCTCTGGACGCACACGAGCTACAAGCTGCTTATCTATAAGACGATCAATGACACCTGTAAGTGACGCAGCTGACTGATGAGTTGCACGGGCAAGATCAGACATCTTATACTCATTTGAACTACGAGCAAGGTGTACGAGAGTATAGTATTGTGGCATGGTCAAATCGAACTGCTCTTCAGCCAGCAACTGCATAAATTGGCGCTGACTAAGCCAGCCAATTTGCATAGTGGCACGTTCGATCTGCTCATACACGTTATCGCTTTCATCATCAATACCCATAGCATACCTACTACTCTAAGAAAACAGAGAAACCGATTCGATTTTTGATGCAAGATTATCAAACATTAATATTTAATGCCATTGAGTATATCATTCGCTAGATAGCGTGTCAAATACTCGATACCACCCCGTCTCGATTCCGATCCTGTGTCGTGTACCACAAAGAGTAAACCAAAAGGTACGATATCAATATATTCTAAACGCAAATTATTTTATCATTACCGTGGACTCAGATAATGACAGCACCATCGATCCTCATTATTGATGACGAACAGAACCAACGAATCGTGCTTGAACAAACTTTTCAAGTACTTCAGCACAATTGGTATATCACAACGGTCGAAACTGGCCAACATGCGCTTGAGTTCCTCTCACAACACACGCCTAATCTTATTATTACGGACTATCATATGCCTGCGATGGATGGGCTTGAGTTAATTACGCATATACGCCATCAAGGGATTACCACAACCATTATTCTGATAACAGCCTATAGTTCTCCCATGCTTGATGAAGCAGCCCAGAATCTCCACATACATCACTACCTGACAAAACCCGTCTCACTCTCTACTCTGCGCGATATTGTTATTACTATCATGAACAATGCTCACAACCATAGAATTGATACAAGCGCATAATTGAGAGCAAAATATCTTTCTTCCCCAACAATTCCCCTTATCAGTTCTACAACACCATTCCCCGCACCAGAATCAACCTTACAAGCATATAGCACAAAAAAGGGGCAGTCAACACAGGCTGACCACCCCAAAGAACACATCGCAGAGTAGAGAATTAGCGGAACTGCACGATCCGCAAGAAACTATCTGCTTTGAGAGACGCCCCCCCAACTAATGCGCCATCAATATCGGATTGTGCCATCAGTTCATCAACGTTATCGGGCTTAACACTACCACCATACTGGATTCGCATCTGTTGTGCTTGTCCGTCATCATACAGGCTCGTTAAGGTCTGACGGATGGTTGCGTGCATAGACTGAGCATCTGCCGGGGTTGCCGTATCTCCCGTGCCAATAGCCCACACTGGCTCATAAGCAATCACAATATTGGCCAATTGCGCTGCTGTGACCTGTGCTAATCCGGCCTGCACCTGTCCAGTCACAATCTTCTCAGCCATACCACCATCACGTTGTTCCTTTGTCTCACCAACACAGAGAATTACACGTAGGCTGTGTCCTAAAGCAGCATGGAGCTTTTTGTTAATAAGCTCATCGCCTTCACCAAATACCTGGCGCCGCTCACTATGTCCTACAATCGTATAGGTACAACCAACATCACGAAGCATAACTGGCGAAATCGCACCGGTGTAGGCGCCCTGGTCTTCATAATAGACATCCTGTGCCCCCAAATCAATCGGGGTATCCTGTAGCAATGAGCCAAGTGCATGTAAGGCGGTGTATGGTGGGCAAATGAGTACTTCTCGATCCTTTGTATCACCTAAGCCACTCAAAAGTGCTTGAACCAATTCGACCGACTCGGTCAAGGTCTTATACATTTTCCAATTTCCAGCGATCAGGGGTGTACGCATACTCGAAACTCCTTTATTTCAAGATTATCATGGTCATGTGTTATGGGCTTACAAAGCCCAGTATTGTACCAATAACAGTTTGGTTCGTGAGAATAAAAGCAAGAAAAAGCCCAATAGCTGCCGTAATACCAAATACTACTGGGTTCCATGCAAGAACTTTTGCTCCATCAAAAGGCCCTGCTGGTATCATGTTAAACACACCTAAAAATCCATTAAATCGAAACCCTGCCCAGAGTAAGTCAAACAACCAATCGGGTACAGGTATTCTAGCCACAAAAATGCCAATGATAAGGAGAAAGAATACAACTGCCAATACCATATTTGTAACTGGACCTGCCAGTGCCACCAAACCACTCTGCTGCTTTGTGAGATAGCCACGATGCCAGACTGCTCCTGGTGCTGCAATAAAAACACCAGCAAATGCAATCAGAACAGAAATGGCCAACATGCCATTATTAGCTACAAAGTGTGCCTCTGCACCATAACCTCGTGCAACGATCCGATGCGCCAATTCATGTAAGA
Organism: Chloroflexota bacterium; assembly: GCA_039178835.1. GTDB lineage: Bacteria > Chloroflexota > Chloroflexia > Chloroflexales > Roseiflexaceae > AL-N1. The sequence continues at coordinate 6,254 of JBCDFA010000216.1, read as the reverse complement.
CAAATGCCAAACCACACACCACACTGGCAATAATGAGATCCTCAATGAATGCAGAAGATTGGATAGCTCCGCCAGATAAAAAAACGGCAAATGCCAGTGTTGAACCAACCCACATTTTAAGCAACTCAATGTTGTCGTTGGATTGACCTTGAAAAACGCTTTCATCAGGGGTCGTAAAAAGACCTCGCACAGCGGCACTCTCTTTCATTTAGATAAACTAGTAGCTGTTGGCAGGCACCATTCCGAAATTGTATGCTTACCTTACCATTCGGCTTTTTCCCAGGCGTGTGAGCCAACCAGTGGGACAAAGCGAACACCACGCAAACGCTCTACCTTCATCGCGCCATCACGTCTAGTCAGCCTCAAGAGGAATTGCTCATCACGCCCACCTACTGGAATAACCATGCGTCCATTATTGCTTAACTGATCTCGCAGAGGCCGTGGAATCCACGGTGCCGCCGCAGCTACTGTAATTGCATCAAACGGTGCATATGCTGGCAGGCCTGATGTGCCATCACCAACCAACACTTGCACATTGGTATACCCTAAATCGTGGAGACGTCTTCTGGCAAATTGTGCAAGCGTGTTATGACGTTCAATCGAATACACCTCTGACGCAAGCTGACTCAGAATCGCTGCCCCATACCCAGAACCCGTACCGACATCCAGTACCCGCTCATTTCCTGTGAGCCGTAGTGCTTGCGCCATTAATGCAACCACAAACGGCTGAGAAATAGTTTGTCCTTGATCGATGGGCAGCGCACGGTCCTCATAAGCAAGATCACGACCATCTGTCGGCACAAAGAGATGGCGTGGCACCACAGACATAGCGTCAAGCACGCGCTGGTCACTAATACCCCGTTGTATGAGTTGTGTGCGGATCATCGCATTCCGCTCATGATCAAACTGCATAACGTAACGCTCCCATGGGGTATCTATTATAACCGTTCTCTACACTTTCTGGGATCGAGTCAACTCGGTAACATAATGGTAGCAGTGTATTGCTATACTCCGCTTAGAAATCAATCCTGGCGGTCCTACTACCCGCCATCACTCTATGACACCAGGAGAGAAACCATGTTGCCCCGTTCATCAGACTATGAACTTGTAATGCGTGCAAAGGCTGGTGATGATAGTGCCTTCACACAAATTTATGAGCGTTACAGTTCTGCAATTTATCGTTATATTTATTTTCGTGTTGGAGAGGTTGAACTTGCTGAAGACATTCAGGCCGAGGTCTTCTTACGCATGCTGGAAGGTCTGCACCGCTACGAGGATCGCGGCTGGCCTATTTCTGCATGGCTCTATCGCATCGCACACGACCGCACCATTGACACCATTCGTCGCAAGAGCAACCATCGCCAAGTACCACTGGATTACTGGGAGGGCAGCTGTGAAAGCCCAGAAGGTCAGGTCGCTCGCCAACTCGACAAAGAAGAACTACGAAGAACACTCAATGAATTGACCGAAGAACAACGCAAAGTTATCCTGCTCCGATTCATGGGCGATATGTCAGTGCAGGAAGTTGCTCAAAAGTTGGGACGTACCGAAGGCTCAGTCAAAGCACTCCAACATCGTGGTATCCAGTCATTGGCCCGCCGTCTTGAGCATATCATCAAACCTAATCATGCACATACAGACAACGAAATTCAAACACCAAAACAATCATGTATAGAGTATGAGATACAAGCCGTATAATAAAACATCCTTTACATATTTCTGTAGTTATTGACCTATTTTGTAATTCTACTTTTAAATATTCACAATTAGCTTTTGAACAAACCGGTTGTTGAACCAACACCGGTTTTTTTATGTCAGCGAATCCATTGCTGTGTATCGAGCATAGCAGTGCTATAATACAGGCAAGTACCACTATGAGGAAAGCTTGTGACAACTGTTATTATCGGTGCAGGTGCCATTGGTTTGTTGATAGCAGGGCGATTGTCCCAAACTGCTAACCACATTACACTCTTGGCACGCCCATCATTTATTGAAAGAGCCCAAACACATGGCGTCTTTCTGGAACAAGATCATACCAAACAATCTATTGATAAACTTACCATTGTTGGACATCCTAAAGAGATCAGGCAAACCAATGATAGTGTTGAGATGGCTATTGTTTGTGTCAAGGGTTACGACACGGTAGGTGTGTTAGAAACACTGGCAGAACTCAACCCAAAACATATACTAACTTTACAAAACGGCATTGGAAATGAAGAAATCCTGATCGAGCACTTTGGTCCTGCGTGTGTACTTAGTGGAGCCATAACTACTTCGGTTGAGGTCGAAGCTCCAAACCATATTCGTATCACCAAATCTGGTGGTATTGGGCTTGCTCCCATTGGCGAACACCAGAGTCTGCAAAAATGGAGTTCACACTTTACCAAGGCAGCATTTGATGTTCGCACCTACCAAGATTACCGAGCGATGAAATGGTCAAAAGCGTTGATCAACATTCTGGGAAATGCCACGGCTGCCATTCTTGATATGCCAGCGGAAGTTGTCTATTCCCATCAAAGACTGGTAGCATTAGAACGACAAGCCTTTTTAGAAGCGCTTCACGTAATGGACAAACTGGCCATCAAACCAGTCAATTTGCCGCGTTATCGTGCAGCACTGCTTGCACAGGCCATGCGCCATATCCCATTACCTGTGCTTCATCCAATACTGCGACGTCTGGTCACTGGTGGACGTGGTGGTAAGCCACCATCACTCCACCTTGAGCTATTACGTGGCAACCAACGCTCAGAAGGCCAGTTTCTCTATGGAGCTATCGCTTACGAAGCTCAAAAGTGTGGCTTGTTGGCACCGGTGAACCAGGAACTGTGGAGTATTCTTCAAGGTATTGCAACCCAACAAATTGATTGGAGTATCTACCGACATCAGCCAGATAAGCTTGTTGCGGCAATCAAGCAGCAGAGCTAGACTGCTACTGGTTTCACACGCTAAAGGACAGATAGTATGGCGGCCTCATCACAGATCATAGCAACCATTGCGTTGGTGACACTTGGCTATTTTCTTGGTTCAATCCCTTTTAGCTACCTGGTGGCGAAAGCTTGTGGCGTCGACTTACGCAAGGTTGGAAGCGGCAATATTGGTGGTGCAAATGTATGGCGAAGTTGTGGCTTTGGGCCATTCCTGATCGCAGCAACAAGTGATATTCTTAAAGGAACCGTGCCAACCATCATCGCAATATACGCAGTACAACTACCCTCGTATGCCATAGTACTGGTCGGTGTATCTGCTATTCTAGGTCACACCTTTCCAATCTTTTTGCACTTCAAAGGTGGCAAAGCTGTTGCGACAAGTGGGGGTGTTTTGTTAGCGATTTTCCCTCTTCTCATTGTGTGTGGCATCATTGCCTGGGCAGCAGGATTCCTGATCACACGCATCTCGGCGATAGGCTCTCTCTCGGCGGCAGTAGTCGTGCTTGTCCTTGGAACCATCTTCCTTTTTACAGGCCAAATTCCGCTGGCTTATGCTATCTTCATCTGGATTATGTGCGGGGTGATTACCTTCCTCCACCGGGAAAATATTCGACGATTGATAGCAGGAACCGAACAGCGCTTTACGAAACTATCCTGACCCACTACAAAACTACTACTTGATAGTTTCACACTGTGGATCGACTGATGGCTGGAGTGTACATGCCTGTCGTAAATCCTCGCGCCAGGCAGCTTCATTGCCTTCTTCACGATGCGCTTTGGCACGCTCTACATATATGTGTGCTTTTTGAGCACGTACTTCTGGCGAGTCTGGAAGTGTTTCAAGATTCTCTAATGCCCGTTCAAAGGATATTTCAGCCTTCTCGTGTTCTCCATCTTCTATATATCGCGATCCTAATTCAAGATAGGCAGAGCCCTTCGTTTGTGGATCGGCTGTTTGCTCACGCACAATTGCTTCAGCCGCTACCAAACGTTCTACAGGAGAGGCATTAGGTAGCATAGGTTCTATATCTGTAATAGTAGACAAACCTTCTTCCTCCGCAGCCTCAACCATACCTACATCATCGTCATCATCAACAATTGAAGGCATTGTATTTTCTGTAGGCAGAACGATCTGTTCGGAACTCATATCAAGTTCCTGACTCATCTGACGAACTTGAACTTGCTGAAGTCGTTGATTATAAATATCGATTATACGCGGCGCCGCAAACAAAACCGCAGTAGCAAGTGATAATGCAATAATAATCAATCTAAACATCGTCATTTCCGCAGTGTGATAAGTGTATAGAGAGAATCTGCAAGCATATAGGTCCCCCACAACAACATACCAACATTTAATTCATCAATCGAAAAAAACTGGCCACTACTAACTATATATGGGATTATCGCAGCTAAACCAATGGAGCCAGTCACATACGGCCAGCGACTTGGTAAAGATAATATTCGAATAACTGATAAGGGTTGCCGTGCAAACCAATTGGCTAAAGGAATAAAAATCAAGATATTGCTCAGAATAAGTATCGAAAAAGCCGTATACACTGATGCAGGCAGTAGCTGTATGAGCCAATTTGTAGGGCTATTTTCCGCCCATAGCAATGTAAACAACAGAAATAATCCAATTGCGAACACAGCACCACTCTTGCTTCGTACAAAGGTAAAGCCGAGGTCCCGATATTCCGCACGACTGTCAAACTGTGCTAAATGATGCTGAATATCCTTTTGTAATGACGTATACCAGGTTGTGATACCATCAATCTCCATATCGCGGCCATCTCTCGTCTCGATAAAAAGAGAAGAGAACAGCAAAAAGGGATGACGCCAGAGTTTACGATCCGTATTTATCACATGTGCAATCTCATCCCAGCGTACCCATTGTGCCAAGCGGCCACGAAAATCATACCGACCAATCCCTTTTGCGGTAGTAACAAAATAATCGGGTTGTTCGCGTTCCAACGCGCCTATAGTTGGAATAAATGAAATGACCGCAAGTGCCCCTAATGCATAGGCACAACTATAAAACAGGATAAGTACTACAAGAAACGCTAACACATACCATGGGTTATAAAACCAATCAAGTGATGTTGGCAACAGCTGACCAACGCGAGACGAGCCTAATACACTGGTTGAACTTTGTAAGATAGGCAACAACAACGGTGAGAAAATCGCAAACAAAGTCAACGGCACCATCAGAATAGCAAGGGTGCGTAGCAACAATAGACGACTACGTGGAAAACGTGCTACATAGCGTTTCTCTGGCTCTGCATCAATGATAACACCAATCCGTGCGGCTACCGACCCTGACCCAACGCGTTGTTGCCATTCGCGCAGATTATGCAGCACCAATTCTCGTGCAGGAATGTACCGTAATTCCCGATAACGGATCAGACTGCTGTGATATCCGTCCAGGGCAAGCTCAATCTGGCCAGCCCTTTCTGCGGTCTGACTTTGCAATGCCAAAACTGCGGCCTCACGACGCAAATCACCCACTTCTTGAAAGCGTATCAACGCATCAGCCAGCAACGACTGAGACCCGTCAATATCGCCACGCTCCAATAGAACCATAGCCCGAATACTTTCTATCCAAGCCTGGCGATAGGGGTCTTCGGCTGCCGGGCGTAGCGATAATTCGTTGAGCAACGTCCATGCATCATCTGTATGTCCAAAGATGAGTAAAATCTCAGCGATTTGCTGTTCAGCGTCTAAAACACCAGCATCATCATCAAGGCGACGAAACGCACTACGGGATCGATCATACCAGGAAAGTGCATTACGATACATCCATACCAACAACCAGTTCTGGTACAGAGCGAGGTATGTTGGTTTGGGGAGACTCCAGGTAGTACGTCGTAAAAAGAAGACCAGTACTACAAAGGGAAGAGATACCATACGATACCAGAGCTGCCCAAGTGAACGCCAGAACGGATTCTCGACATAGTGTGGTACTCGCCAATGGCCAGTGCTAGCCCCCATATCTTGATAGGCACGCCCTAATAACAACATAACCTTTGCTTCATCGTGGGGTAGATTGTTTGTACGAAAGTAGTCATAGCTTTTGAGATAGAGATCGATAGCCTGAACCCACTGCCCTGTCTCTGCCAAAACTTCACCAAGTGTCTGTTCAGCTTTGGCACGTAAGAGCGAGTCTAAGTGCTGCTCCTCAAGAATATCTTCGAGAGCCTGGTGGGCTTCATCTAAACGCAACGCCGCATAGTCTAAACGTGCTCGCAAATACAACACCCAACATTGGCTATGATCGTCTAGTTGGATATCCCGCGTTACTTGTAAAAGTGCTTCGGCATCGGCCAGACG
>JBCDFA010000215.1:0-13350 GCA_039178835.1 Chloroflexota bacterium | reverse complement strand
TGCATCGGCTGCACAGGGAAAGTTCTGCACCATCGCATATACCTGGGCATTCGAGGGAGAGCCACAGGATGGCCTGATGGTCATTGGTTCCAACGAGGAGCAGGTCGTCACGGCGTGGATCGACTCGTGGCATATGGGCGATCAAATGATGCAGTGCGAGGGTCAGGTCGATGTGAATGGCGCGATCATAGTGCGTGGCTCGTATAAAGTCGAGGGCCATCCCGACTGGGGCTGGCGCATGGTGGTTGCTCCAACCAATGATGCATTACGCATTGAGATGTACAACGTCACTCCTGATGGTCAAGAACTGCTGGGTGTCGAAGCGACGTATAGTCGTGCGGGCTAGGTGAGGAAGCCAATCGATTGAGTGAGACCAACGTTACCTGTGTTTGGGCCAATACGCTGTTGCACTGACCATCTGCGATTGTATGCAACAGCGTGCTCTTATTGATTAAGATTTTCTGAGAGTTTGGGTTCTTTGAAAAACAAACACCTGCTCTCGTGCGTCTTAACTGTATGGGTATGGTATGATCTTAGTAAACCCATCTAATAAAGCCATACCCAGGTGTTGCCGCAATGTGTACTGAGAGATGAGGTGCTCATGACGACACAGGTTGCGTTTGATCCAGACCAGTTGCTCAACCGCCACGGTGATCTGCTCTATCGTCTTGCTCTATTGGTGACGTTGGATGTGCGTGAAGCTGAGACAACAGTGCTGCATGCCGTAGACTACTTGATCAATACATCTGCCCAGATAGATGACACGACGGGCCTAATGACCTCGTTTGTTACGGCGCTTCCACCAGAAAAGCCCAGGCGGCGCTGGTCTTTGCGTCGCCGTAAATCAAAATTGGTTTTGCCAGACCATGCACTGCTATCTGCACTGATGAGTCTTTCGCGTTCCCAGCGCCTTGTGCTATGTATGTCGATGATAGCCCAGGTACCGCTGAAACATATTGCTACATTGCTTCAACAAGAAGCCTCAGAGGTTCACGAAGCATCGCATCAGGCGTTGGGAGTGCTGGCTCCTCTGGTCGTAAGTGATTACGTCGAGAGCGAGCAGCTAGGCGCGCTGTTTGGTGATGAGGCGAGTGGTGAAGCTGAGTGCCAGCGCATCCGCCAGATGGTATCTCTTGGCATAGAGTCAACTGTTACTGATGCTGAGGTGCGCGGTCATTTAGCTGTGTGTGAGACATGCCGCACACTGGTTCATACGCTAGGGACGATTCGCGATGCGGTTGAGCATCGTTTACGTATCCTCGCTCGTACCATTCAACTTCCTGAAGATGTTGAGGAGCATATTCACGCAGCAACTGCGACATCAAATGCTTCAAGAACACCCTTCCTTGCTGCTCTACGATCACGTCGGGCATTGGTACCAGCTACTGCTTTTATCATTGTTCTGATAATGGTTTTTCCCCGTCCCGACAGTTTGCAATTCGCCAGTGCACCTGCCGGATTTGGGGCTGCTCAGCCGCAGGATATGGTGGAGCGTGCACTTGAGACCTTGTATATGCCTCCTTCAGGTGAGGGTGTGTGGCATGGGCGCTGGGAAATCCGCTGGCAATTTGATGAATCATCTTTTGCAAACCTGTATGCTGAGATGTGGGATGAGCAGGATGGACCTCGTCAGTTATTGCAATTGACCCACCGTCGTGGTGGTGGGCCGTTCGAGTATCAGTTGGCCAACCTTGCTGGTGATTTCTGGTATGCGGTCTCGGAGCGCTATGCCCCAACGATCTATCCTGAAGAACTTATCTCGGAAGATAATCTGCAGTTTACCGTAGATATTGATCCCGGACAACGTCAACAGTTGTTTGATGCACGACTGGAGAGTGGTGCATGGGGCATTGCGAGAGACTATCTCCAACAGGCACAGCAGTCCGAGTCGTTGCGGAGTTGGGGGCGTCAACAAACATTGGAAGGGCAGACCATCGAAATAGTCGGCTTTGATGGCTTTAGCCCATTGGGGTTGCCACCAGATGCAGTGGCACCAACCGAAAATGTCGCTACCATCCTGTTGTCTATTGATGCCGAAAGTGGGAATTTGGTGGAGGTGCAGGAACTCCGCGGCGCACCAGAACAGACACGGACAACGCGGACAACGTGGCGTTTTATCGAAAGTGAGTGGCTTACCGGAACTCGTGATGTTATGGAGGCTTTTAGTCTTAGTCAGGCATGGTCTGACCGCAGATCATTTGCTCCCAGAACTACCGTTGTAGAACCAAAAATGCTGCTATTGGAGCAGGACAGGATACGTTCTCCTACCGATAAGGTGATCAATGGCCAACAGAATTGGCTTCCGGTGTCATTACCATCAGATACCGATCGTGCCGCAGTGATCACTATAGAGGAACCATCGGATTTCTCGTCACTGGTAAGTGGAGTCTTGTATACGGGGCCAGACAGGTGGCTTACAATCCGCAACGTGAGTGGTGATGATTGGAGTTTTGTGCCTGATGATGAGGAGCAAGCAGAAGAACTGCTTATTGATAACCTCTCGGTGCGTATTATTCCAAGCGTTGATCAGAGGTATCAAATCCAGGTATTCAACCTTGAAGAGGATGTGTGGGATGGCCCACTTTCTTTTGTACTGATCAATGCTCATGGGTTTAGTAAAGATGAATTGCTTGCTACGGTGCGTTCGTTGGGCCTATTTACGATTGAAGCATATCTGAGCCAGGCCCAAGTTTTTATGGCTTATCAAGGGTATGATCCTGTCACGTTTGATATCTTACTCAATCTCATCCAGCCCTCTGAACCGCCACCACCAGATATGGCGCACTATCTGAGGCTACGATCCTTTTCACACCAAGCGGATTTTGTCGAGCTTCCTGATCCATATCATCGCCCACCCTATGCTGGCCAACCTGAAGAAGTCTACCGCGAGCGCTGGTCACATTATGATGATGACAATCCTGAAGAAAAAACGAAAGTTGTGGATGCGAGTGGGGAAGTGTACCACGAAACATACCATTCTGCACAACAATACTGGTCTCATAACAAAGTAAGTGATTATCTTTCGGTTAGTTCCGTCAATTCGACGAATGGAGCATCTGGCTGGCACGATCAGTCTTCGTGGTCAGATATGCAGGTATTGCGTATCATCGGGTGTGGCGCTCAATTCGAAAGTTTACCCGATGGAACTCGTGTTATTGTGCGGTTTGAACCAAACTGGTGGCAGGGATCGTGTATGCAGCCGTCATATCCTGAGCGATACAAGTCTCAACGCATGCAACGTTTTGCTACTACGTCTCGCTGGCATGAATCTCCGTATTTAATCGATCAGGGGAATAATGATCTGATCAGCATAATCTATCTGGATGAGAGTGACCAGCTTGAGCGGTTAGAGGTACGAGTCGGTGTGTCGATAGAACAGAGCGTTTTGCTCACATCATTAGAGGCCGTCGCTGATGAGGTGATTCCACTTACGCAGGTGCCTGATGATGTCTTTGACTCAACACCGCCTGATGCTACACTGACCGTCAGTAACACATCATCTTGGGAAGATGGAGTTTCCATAATTCCGCTTGATTTGAACGAGGCATTGGAGTTTATGACTACGCCAATGTTTGGGTTTCCTCAAAGCAGAGATATTGTGTTGGTCGGTCACGAAGCTAATGTTGATGGTGGTTCAGTGTGGCAGGAAGGACTCTTAGAGCATGCTGTCTGGAATGGAATTGCACTCAGAGCAAGTTACATTGTCAATGGTGACTATTTCACAGTGTATATGGCAGCGGCTGATACGTTGACGGCGTATCTACGATCCAATGCGTACTGGGTCGAAAGCAGTCCAGTCCGGGTCACGATAGATGGACGCACAATCGATGCCTGGGAGGTCAAAGAGCAAAACGGTGATGATTGGGTGTTGGCAGAGGTTGATGGAACCTTGCTGGTCATCCAGGTCAATCGGCTCGCGCAGCGTGATGTAATACCATTACTTAAGCGAATCGATGAGTAGCGGAGAGAAGTTGAGGTTTGATGAACATCCAAATAATAAACGAGCGCCCAAATTTCGGCGCTCGTTGGACTGATAAATACCCTAACAGATATGTTTTACGATTCTCCCAACTCTTCGGCGATGTCTTCGAGCACGATCAGAGCCGCCAGTGGTCCACCGCGACTCGTCCAGACCGTGCCATCGACAACACTGACGGATTCGTTGCCAACGGCGTTGAGTTGCTGAAACAGTTGGTTGCCCATCGCGTCATTCATGGCCTGTTCGCCATCAGGATTGAGTGTGCTTAGAAATAGCCAGTCTCCGTCGATGAGGTCTAGCTGTTCAAGGCTGAGTGACTCAGAGTGGTAGTGTCCTTGCCAGCGCTCAATCTGTTGGGCTTCAGGTCGTGTCAGCCCGACATCGCTCACAACCAGACCACCAAATGACTCGGGGGTCATTACCACTGGGCCGTCGGGGTTCCACCGCACAATGCTGATTTCCGATGCGGCATTCGTACCAAGAAGTTGTTCGGTCTCCTGCACCTGGGTTTCATAATCAGCCAACCACGCTTCTGCCTGCTCTTCTCTATTCAAAGCCTGTGCAGTACCTCGGAAAGCTGTTTTCCAATCGTCCTCGAACGCATAGGTGATGACGGTGGGCGCAATCTCTGCGAGTTGTGGCAAGAGCCCCTCAATCGCCGGGAAGATACCACCAATCAGAATGACATCAGGCTCAAGTCCCACAATGGCTTCTAATGATGGTTCTGCAAGACTCCCAACAGAGGTGATGCCCTCTACCTGTTTACCAAGGTAAAGTGGCGGTGTTTGCTGACCGCGACCATTCACCGTTCCGACAACCGAAGCATCCAGTGCCAATGCCGCATCTAAATCCTGTTCACTCAGTACCACAACCCGCTCTGGATTAGCAGGTACAGTGATCTCCTGCCCACGTGCATCTGTGACAGTGCGCGTGTCATTGGCGCTGGCAACGGTCTCGGTGGCAGTGTCATCGGCGCTGACAGCAGGTTCTGTGGTTGTTTCTTCTCCAGTAGTTGCAGGTTCTGTGTTGGTGTCACCTTCGCTTGTGGCAGCAGGTTGACAGGCGGACAGCAACATGAGGATCAATGTGATAAGCGTAGTGCGGAATAGTCTTGACATAGAAGTGCTCTCTAGCGATTGATGATTACTTTTCAACAGTTGCTTCATCTGACCATTGAACCTGGAGATTTTCGCAAAATCCAAAGCGTGTAATGTGGTCGGTGAGGATATGTTTAACCCGCTCAAGTCCCTCTGTGTCGTCTGCCTGTGCTTGCAGTACAAGTGCATCTGCCTCAGCATCCATCTCGCATATGCCTGTGGGTAAGTCCACTTTTGCGTGGGTGTCATCGAACTCGGCAGGCACCTTATGACGGAAGTGTCGACACAAACGCTGCATATACATCACTGATTGAGTGGTCGCTACACGTGCTTCAGAGACCATGTTGCTTCCTTTCGTGATGGGCATACAATCAAACACATTGAAGTAAAAGTTTTGAGTGGCTTTCGAGTTGAGTTACTATATGCTAACTAGTTTTGTTTGTCAAATAAAAAACAAATATCAGACGAATGATCGAAATAATCGTTTAAAGCCATTGTTTGGAGAAATAAGAGTGAGTGTGCGAAGGTATATGTGTGTTTACTACAGGTGATGTTGCTACTGCAAGACTGTTGGGCGGTCCAGTATTTCCATCAAGATGTCGGGGCGGTCGGTGATGATGCCATCGACCCCAAGATCGACCAAGCGGGTCAGATCTTCACGCTCGTTGGGAGTCCAGACATGCACCTGTACATTGCGTTGGTTCGCTGTAGCAATAAACGATGGAGCCACAATCCGAATGTTTGACTCGTATTCGGGCACTTGATGTGCTACTTCGACCGGGCTGTAGGTTCTGCCCAGGCCTAGCATGTTGAGAACCACCAGTGTTGTGACACCATTGCGGCTGGCAGAGGTGGCGACTTCAGGGCAGGCTGCACGAAACTCCGCCATCGCTTCATCATGAAATGATGCGACAAGGGTCTGTGTTTCCATTGAGTAATCACGAATAAGTTGACATAATGAATAGGCCATTGGTGGCTCAGTCTGCTTAATCTCGATGTTCATCTTCTGCTCAGGGAACGCCTGAAAGAGTTCTTCGAGCGTAGGGATGGTTAAGCCTGCACCACGATAGGGATACGTTGCACCATCGTCGAGTGACCAGTCGTAGGCAGCATCGAGCGCTTTGATCTCGGCAAGAGTCATCTCTTTGATCGCGCCGCTCCCATCTGTCGTGCGATCAACGGTGTCGTCGTGGATGATGACTAGCTCACCGTCGGCGCTCGCATGGGCATCCATCTCCAGGACATCGACTCCTAATGCGACAGACTGTTCGAAAGCGTACAACGTATTTCCTGGCCAGACCCAATCACCACCCTGGTGTGCGATAACGAGCGGGTTGCTGGTCAAGCCTTCAAAGAAGGGATGCGTTGGGGCAGGTTTTGCAGTAAGCCACAGGCCGCTGATGATTAGACAGCCTGTAGCCAGGATGACGGCAATGACTTTGGTAAGACGTGAGCGAAGTAGTGTCATTCTATAGATGAGTCTCACGTATTCTTAATGGCAGTCCCATTTTTACGTCGTAGAAGCAGCCAGCCCAGTGTGCTGGCCCCGACAGCTGCAACACCGGCCCACTTCATCCACCCCGAACCGTTACTTGCTGAGACACCTTTGGCAGCCACCGGAATTGTAGCCAATTTTGCCGCCGCTTCCGCACGTCTGCGCTCAAAAAGCTCTGGATCGTTGCGCAGCATATCTGCCATGATTCGCTTTTCTGCGACATATTCATCTGTTACGTATTCGTCAAATGAGCGTAAGCCGGCGATCTGAAAATTGTGCTTTTTGAAGAGGCGATAGATCTCTTTGACCCGATCCATCGTAATATTCCGCCCAAGTGTGTAATCCTCGAAGCGCCCTTCCATTGCCAGCAAGGCTGTTTCAGCCAGGCAGGCGTAGGCGGTCTTGGGTGGTAGCCCGATGTCATAGCCAAAGTCGATATCACCGGGGATGAGCACCTCGCCACTTTCGATAACCAGAACATCTTGCCGGAGTGCTGCTTCATTTGGATTGATATCGGGTGGTCGTGCAACATCACAAATGACGGCACCAGCTTTACATTTCGAGATGTCGATAATACGCTGACCAAAGGCTGACGTAGCTGTGATAACAAGATCGCACTCAACCAAATAGTCGTCGGCGCGAGTAGCAATGGCGACCCTCGCTCCAGGTGTCTCGTTCTCAATTGTGCGTTTGAGGTCGATCAGGCGCTCTGGTTCAATCGACACCAGCACAATGTCACCAATGGCCTGTGCGATCAACCGTGCACAGACGGAGCCAATTGAGCCTGTCGCGCCAATGACCATAGCCTTACCCTTGGTGAGATCGGTTGCTCCCATCTTGATAACGGCCTGCTTAGCGGCTTCGAGCGTTGCCGAGACAGTCAGGCTGTTTCCACTAGTAATTGCAATGTCGGATTCGTGCGCAACGGTGATACCGGCATCACCAACAACACTGGTGAATGCGCCCAACCCCATGATTCGTGCCCCATGGCGTTCGGCTATCCGTGCAGATTTGTTCAATCGGGCATAGGTAAACCGTTCTCCATGCCGCATCATCTCACGTGGTGTTGCACCAAGGGTGATAAGATGACCCTCGATACGTTGGCCGGTGGTGGGAGATTGGCCTCCAGTGATCCGTGAGATATGCATCGGTTGCATATAGGCAGCAGCCTTCTCAACTACTGTTTTGGGCAGGAAGCGTGTCCAGCTAAACATAGGGCTTTTGGATATGAATTTGACATTCAATGGATGAATGACAAAGGCAAAACGATTAATGTCTGCTTCTTCCGGTTGCAGATAGCGTATGCCAGGAGTCCAGTCGAATTGCGCAATAAGATCGAGGTAGGTGTCTTCGGTCAGTGGTGTTTCAGGATGGGGGCGTACTGCCACAAGCAACGCTTCAATTGTGGCCGCAGACCATTGACCTAGGTTCCCTTTGCCATCGAGTGCAGGCATCATGGTCACCACAATGGACACTCCGCGTGCGCGTAAGTCATCGATGTCTTCTTCCGTTGCCGAGTCAACAACGATAGTTTTCCGTTTGAGTTTTGCCGGAGCGTACCGCCGGATTGCACCGATATCGCCAGCCAGAATGTCGGCCCATTCGAATGGTGCGTCTGCACGCGGAACATGGGGATGGCCTGGCTGTGCTGTGAGGAGTCGAAATGGTGCGCTCTTCAATCGTTCGAGTGTGGCTGGAGCGGCCTGTTCCAGCGTCTGATTGCTGCCAACTCCTGGAACATCGGGGAGGTTGAAAAAGATGAGTGGGTCCGCATAGCGGATGTACTCAGTACGACGGGAGAGGGCCTGCGTGAGTCCTTCGTGGTTGAGTCCAGGGACAAACAAAACTCGTTTCTGGCCAAAAATGCCTGGGTGTGCCCGATCTGCAAGGATGACGCCCCAGCGCTCCAGACCACCACGGATGCCACCACCATCGACCACTGGCGTTTGATGTACAGCAGACGGGAGGCTTGCCCCAACTGCGTGGGCATGATGGGAATGGCCCAGATGCAGCTCGGCTGGCATTCCTTCTAACCCGATTGCGTCGACCTGACCATCAAATCCAGTGATGAGCATTCGTGCCCGCTCTGCATCACCACCACAGCCGACTCGTCGTATTTCTACCGATTGATTAAGAAATGTTACGGTTGACGTCTCATCGCCTTCGTTGAGATGAACAACTATAATGTGCTTCACAGCCTTCCTCCTAATTCATGACACACCACAGTGTCAAAAGAGACCACATTACTAAGCCATGTATTTGCGCCCATTTGCAATACATGGGGCCTGTGGGTTACTCATATTGTCTTTGTTATACCTAAAACGTATCATCGATATACCTCCTTCGGCTGACCGATGAATTGTGTGTAGTGTTCTTTTGAGAATATCTCTATTGTACCGTATTCTGGCGAGAGTGGAAACAGGAACTGAGGAGAGATATCACAATTGAAGCAACATGATTTAGTGGAACTGAAAGGTGTGTAGCATAAGTTCAGCGTCTGTTCCTAATGGTGTTATTCGGAAGATATGAGTAGTGTTGGTCACGTAAACCCACCACCCTGGCGCAATAAATTCGGGAACAGTAATGCGGAGACCAACAACCTGTGATGTCTGAAAGGGCGTTATGAACCAATTGGATTTTGGTTTGAATAGCCCGACTGCCACAAGCCAGTCCTTGAGCGATTGTTGTGAATGATTAAGAAACACATGTATCGAAAGCAGTGGCGGAGCATAGTCGGGTTGTTGTCTCTCCCGAAAAGCAATATGACTCAGAGGTTTGGGAAAAGTTTGATTATCTTCAATGCTAGGAAGGTGATCGACATTGTAGCTGGGTGGATATGAAATACGAAACCCGTAAGTGTTGTCGATATAGTCTGCCCATCCTGGTTGGGAAGGTGTTTGGTGAGATTGAGACATAGTGCGATGTTCCTCTGTACAGAACGCTATGATTGCGCAATAAGGAAGAGGGCTTGACAGAATACATTTGTCAAGCCCCTGGTATCACATCAAGTGAGAACAGTAATCAACATCCTTCATCATTACAGAGTGGCACAATATTGCTACTGCTAAATCGTGGCCCATAGAAGGTGTTGCCCCATGTTGAACCGGGTGTCCCTCCACTTACAACTGAGTTGACATAATTAGCTGATCCGACGACATACGGTTTGAATGCCCGCAACCATGGACCGCCACTACTGCCGTGCATCATGTTACACCCCATGCCTAGGATATCGGTGCTCTGATGAAAGCTTTCGGCTGCACAGATATGGGTATACCTGCCACTATCAAGATTGCCTGGGTATCCTGTCGCGTGAAGTTGTTGAACAGAGCTGTGATTCCACGAGCGTCCAAGCCAGCCTGTATAGTAGGTTACAGGTCGGCCAGAACTGTTATTACCGAGCGTGATTAAGGCTACATCATAGCGGCGTCCATCAGTTGAGTTTGGTGCGTTGATCCAACCATTTAACACTCGTGCGTTGCTCCATGGAAATGCGCCGTATGGTGCACTACCATTGCGATCAGCAGGAACAAACGTCCAACCGCTATTCCATGTATTCGAATCAGTATTGTAGACGCAGTGAGCTGCCGTGGCAATGATGTTGTTAGGACTTACGACAGATGCAGAACACCATCCACCACCATCAACATACAACTTGCCAACCGCTTTGTAGGGATAGAGTGTATGCATCTGGCTATAGTAATTTCCACGATAGCTTGTATACACACCAGCGGTCCCGAAAATAGTTGCATCATCCTCTACGATCGTATCGACAATTGTGCTATCCATTTTTTCCAATTCTGTCCACTCCTCGACAAACTCCTTTCGGGCTGTAACATCAGCTTGTGCATCAGGTGCACCACTGTTTGCGTACCCTGGTGTGCCTTCAACCAATGTTTCGTTATCTGTCTCAGGTGTGATCGCGCCATCCTTTCCACCTGGGAATGGGAGCGGTTTGGCAGCTTGGCGTTCTTCACGTGTCCATTGTCTCACTGTTGCAAGCTGCTCTGCCTGAGAAGCTTGAATCGCAACTGTTTCCTCGTCCGACGTGTCAGTATCCCGATACTCGTGTGCTACTGCACCAGAGCTAGCGCTGATAAGCAGCGTAGCACACACCAACATTCCAACCAACCGATGTCCTCGTCTGTTTGTCACAGGATTTCCCCCTTTGCACTACAAGACCATACTTCCTACCCCATAACGGTATTCTTTTTGTGGTGTGACAATGTGCTGTGTAGGTGAATAGATTGTGGGGCGAACAATGGCGTCAGCATATCACGCTATATTTGACCTGTCCTGAGGAATTACCTTAGTTCGTCTAAGGGATTTCTCTACAAAACCCTAAGGGAACATCAGTTCGGATTGTGATCATAGTGCTGATGGTATCTTGTCGCATTGCCAAGAGGTCTACATGGGGTGATGCATAGATTGGCTTAACTACTCGACGAATGGTCTGTCCCCGTTGCTCAGCTACGAAATATGCGATGGCGATTGGCTGTCAGCGTGATAGAATCAACAAAGGAGTTATCTGTCTACACAACCCCAACACATCTTGAGGGTTGCCTCCCCATGGCACGGACATGGGATAGCAGCATGTCATAGAGATTGTGTAGAGGTGTCATCAAAGCGTATCTTTTTGGAGGAAACAGATAGTAGAGTCTGTACAAAACCCTCTCGCTCATTACTTGGGTAAGAGGGTTTTGTATTGTTCTGATGACATCAAAGACCAAAGTTTTTCGCGGTCATCTCAACATATGCCTCATCGCTCATCGTTGGACGTTGTCCCAGCATCTCGATAGCGTCGTTTCCTGCTGGATAGCGAATCTGTGCCGTGCCGTCGGTAGCCGCCGTGAAAATGACCTTGGCGATATCTGCACCTGTTGAGAAGGCATCCTCCCGTGATGGTTCTTGATAGGTTGCAAGAACTTTCTGTGTTATTTCGTCATAATCTGTCGTATTCGGATCGCTCATCATATCCAACGACCGCCCTGCAAAGTCTGTTTTAACGCCACCTGGCTCAACAAGTTTTACCCGAATGCCGAGAGGATTGAGTTCATAGTTGAGTGCTTCTGAGATACCTTCGAGAGCATATTTCGTTCCGTGATACAGTGTCATGAAGGGGAGCGTGATACGTCCGCCTACTGATGAAATATTGATAAACAACCCACTTTTTTGTGCGCGAAAATGTGGTAGCGTTGCTTGCATGACATAGATAGGGCCAAATACATTTGTATCGTATTGGCGTGTGAGTTGGTCAGGCTTGACTGCTTCAAGTGGCCCGGCCAGACCATACCCCGCATTGTTGATTACTACATCAAGGTTGCCAAAGGTCTCGATGGTGGTATTGACCGCTGAGATAATGCTTTCTCGATCTGTCGCGTCAAGACGGAGGACTTGGACATTCTCAAGCTGGTTGAGTTCGGTTTCGTCTTCAGGACGACGCATCGTGGCTGCAACATTCCATCCCTCCCGTTGAAAGTGGATAACCGTATCGCGTCCGATACCGGAAGAACTGCCTGTGATTAAAACGGTTTTCATGTCTAAACTCCTTTTTTTATGTCTCGTGAAGCAATAGTACACACAAGAATGAATATTCATTCCTAGCTTGCTAAAAAAATTACCGTGTTACTGCTGCCCAGCAGGCATCAAAAGCAGCAGCAAGCAACGCATCATGAAGCACTGTGACACCAGCAATGTGTTGTTTGGCTAACTGCAAAGCCGGTCCATACATAAAAACACGTAGTACCTCTATCGGGAGATCCCGAAACAGCCCCGTTGTCAATCCTTGTTCAAGCAAGGTTGTGAAAGGTACACTCAATTCATTCTGACGTCGCAGTGTATCTGTGCTCAAAAAGGGTGAATTGGCATACTGTTCCATAAATCGAAGCTCTGCCGGATATGCAATATATTGCTTGATAAGTGCGATCCAGATGTACTCAACGCGTTGTTTCAAAGACATAGTGTCATCATCGTGTGCGAGCAAAGCTGCTGTAAACTGCTCTTTGATTTCGAGAAACAATTCATTGATCAGAATGTCTTTGCTGGCAAAGTAGCGGTAGATGGTTCCTGCGCCAACCTCAGCCTCAGCAGCGATCATCGCCATAGATGTCCCATGAAATCCATGCTCTGAAATAAGGTTCAGTGTTGCCTTCAGGACGGCGTTGCGTTTGGTATCTGCCTGAAAAAGTGTCATATGTTCGTACAAAAAAGAGAGTGAATGTTCATTCCGTTCAGAATTGTACCAGGTAACTCTTCAAGAGTCAAGACTTTGTATGAAAATCTGAATGTGTGTAGTGAACAGATGTAATGACACCATTGCTTTGTCTCTGGAGCGAAACATGCTACAATGGCTCACTCAACTGTTCATAATCAGGCACCAACACTATGTCATTAACTTTCAAAATTCTGGCTCAAGATACCCACAGTCGTGCTCGTGTTGGCCGCATTACCACACCACATGGCACGATTGATACCCCCGTCTTTATGCCGGTTGGCACTCGTGGGACGGTAAAATCGCTGACACCCGATGAATTGAAAACACACGGTACCCATATTATCCTGGGCAACACCTATCACTTGTATCTCCAACCAGGCCACGAGCTTATTGCACGTATGGGCGGGCTGCATAAGTTTATGGGGTGGGATGGCCCCATTCTGACCGATAGCGGCGGTTTCCAGGTTTTTAGCCTCGTCTATGGTGGGATTGCCGATGAAATCAAAGGACGGCGACCCTCTCACCCTGAAGCCAAACCCAATATGGTGAAAATTACGGAGGACGCCGT
>JBCDFA010000214.1:0-13491 GCA_039178835.1 Chloroflexota bacterium | reverse complement strand
TCGATGGCCCCACCAGTCGGCTTGCCTTTCATGTCGAGTTTTTCTACTACATTTTGGCCTTACCCTACATGGTCTGGCCAGATCCGAGACTACTCCTCACGATACAAGCACTGCTCTATACGATAGGTTATGGCATAGACAGGAATAGCCCCAAGCGCATAGAGCAGTGCTTGTATCGTGAGGAGTAGTTGCGGGTCTGGCCAGACCATGTAGGGTAAGGCCAAAATGTAGTAGAAAAACTCGACATGAAAGGCAAGCCGACTGGTGGGGCCATCGATATACGTAAATACGAGTGGCTCTCCGCGCTGGACGCTGGCGATCGCCTGAGCCATATTGCCAATGTCGTACATACCGGAATTGTATCCAGCGAACGTTGCTACACTAAGAAATGCGAGTAATATTCCCCACACGCACACAAATACCCACAATACCCAATCTCCGGTGTTGTGGGCAAAAAACGGCGGTTTTGGTGCAGTTTGCTGAGGTTTGGTTGCTAGCATAAATATTCAGCTCCCTACAAAACGCGAAAGGATATCTACTTATGAATTCGATTATGTGTAGTACGATTACTCGATCATTCGGTATGCCTTTATGCGGTTACCTCACGTGCGTTTGACGCTTGATTGATCTCTTCTCGTACTGCATAAATGGGTTGTGAACGTGATTCGTAATACACACGTACAACCAACTCACCAATGAGACCAAGCGAAATAAATTGTACACCAATAACGATGAGGAGCACGGCTAATAACAGTAATGGTCGATCACCAATCGAAACACTATAATCGATCAACTTAATAGCAGTGAGGTAGAGTGCCGGGATCAACCCTCCTAGCATTGATAGCAACCCGAGCAATCCAAAAATTTGCATAGGGCGGGTACTATAACTCAGAAGAAAGCGCACCGTAATAAGATCAAGCAGCACACGTACAATTCGGCCCATTCCGTACTTAGATTGACCAAACTTACGTGCTTCATGATTGACGGGTATTTCAGCTACTTCGACGCCTTGCCAGCTTGCAACGGCGGGGATAAAACGATGTAGCTCACCATAGAGGCGAATTTCTTGGACAACTTCAGCACGATAGGCTTTCAAGGAACAGCCATAGTCATGGAGTGCCACGCCAGTAATACGTGAGATTAAGCCATTGGCAATAATTGAGGGGAGCCGTCGGCTGAGAAAAGGATCCTGGCGCCGTGCACGCCATCCACTAACGACATCATAGCCTTCATCCATTTTTGCAAGTAGGCGGCCAATATCCGCGGGATCGTTTTGCAGATCAGCGTCAATGGTGATAATGACTTCACCACGTGCGCGGTCAAATCCGGCAGAAAAGGCTGCTGTTTGGCCAAAGTTACGACGGAAGCGTACCACACGTAGACGTGGGTCCTGATATGCTAACTCACGTAAAATAGCAAAACTACGATCACGACTACCATCATCGATTGTAATAATTTCGTAGCTGCACCCCAGTTTTTCCAGCTCAGTTGTCAGACGTGTGTAGAGGGTTGAGATACTCTCTTCTTCGTTGTAGATTGGAACAACAACAGAGAGATATGGTGTAGAAATGACCTCGGGCGAAAGGTGCAGCGAACTCGCAGTTCTGGGAACTGACTCACGAGTCGCAGTGATACTCATATGTTACCTTCCAAAAGTTTTTTCTTTCACATTGTTTCATTTGGCCTATTCTAACCGATTTTGGGAATGAGGAAAACAGGTACCTCAATGGTGATTTTTCTGTTGGAGTGTTGGGATTGGCCATACTGCATTAAGGAGCAATGGCGTAAAATAAAATACACTGGTAAGTAACCAGAGTGGTTCTTGATCTGCCAGGAATAGCATCGCCCATGAGCATGCTACTGCAAACCATGCAAAGCGATGGGTACGCTGATCGACATAGCCAATTAATACTGGGAGAAGCATGTAGCCAAAAATGGTGGGAAACAATCCGACCTGGAAGAGTGCAAGTGCTCCCCAAAACTGGCGCAACACCAACATAACAAACGCCACAAGTATCCACCAGGGAATCCAGTTGGGTGAAATGTAAAAACGAAAGCGCTCTACTGCGGTGAGCCATTCGAAGATCCACATTGGTGCAAAGAGGAGCGTTAATCCCTGAACGATAACATTGCAGATCACAACTTGTCGCCAACCACCATCACGAAAGGCCAGGATTGTTAGCGTTAGTGCGGTAAGCAAGGTGACCTGTGGTTTGGCACCGATGGTGAGTGCAATGAGTATGCCCAACAACCACCATCGACGTTCGCGCCAGGCCCATACAGCGATGAGGAGGAGGCCAATCAATAGGGCCGTGCTTTGTTGAATGTATGTGGCAAGCAGCACTGGGGCAAAGAAGATGAGTTGTAGCGGCATCCGTAATAACTTAATTCCCAGAAGGATGAGTCCCAGATTGAGAATGCTCCATATGGCCTGTTCGACTATCTCTGGTGCCCAGAGTGTTGGTATAGCCAGCCACATTGATGGAAGGGGATAGGCAAAACCAGCATCTGAGAGCGGTGGCGGAAATGTCTGATCAAAGTGTTGTTGCATTTCTGGACCATATGCCGATCCTCCTGAGAGTTCAATTTGTAAGGCCCACCTGAGAAGTTCGCATTCGTATCCGGGCGTGGCAATTCCTACGATTCCTAGCACACAGATGGTCATAAGAACTATCACAATACGATCACGATGTTGGGCAAACAGTTGCGTTGGAGATTGTATAAAGTACTGCATTGTTCATTCCTGAATAGGTGTTGGCAGAGGTGTCGACAGGGAGCGTTGTGCAACGGATCTTGTGTGGGAGAGTGCAATGAGTATGAGTGGTATGCCAGCCAGAATAAGTACCCGAAACCACGCAGGTAAGGGTATGCTGTTGATAAGGTAGTAGCTGGGGAGAATGAGCGTGACACTTAGCATAGCGTGTTTCAGCCACGACTGTGTGATGATTGCAAGAACAATTAACCATATGCCATACCATGGCATAAGCCAGCTACTTATCACGAATACATAGCTAAGCAGGACAATGAGCATGGCTTCAGAGAGAGATGCGCCCTGCCATACCCGCCAGGTTTGCCACAACACCAGCACTATCAGCAATATCGGCATGACTAGTTGCGCGATAGTCTGACCAACTATTGCCTGTCCATACTCTTGTACCAGTGCGCCAATTGAGGGATTGATTTTGGCTGCATGGCCTAGTAAGCCCGCAAAGATAGCAGTACCATTCCCCCACATAATCGGGAGAAACGCTGCTGTGATGATAAACGTACCACCAAAGATGCTTTGTATAATAGTCCACCCGAGATGACGCAATGAGTTTCTTTGTTGATAGGCAATTGCAACACATACTAAAGGAAGTAGAATAAGAGGCACATATTTTGTTGCTATGCCAGCCATTAAGCAACATACTGCGAGGGCATAACGATTACGTTGGAATGCCAGTAGAGTGAGTAGTACCCACACCAACATCGCAATGTCATTGTGGCCGGTCCAGACTACCTCTAACCAGACCAGTGGATTCCAGAATAAGGTGAGTACAGCCAGTCGTCGTTCATGGAGTGGTCGTTCACTCAAGATGTGATAGATAATGAAGCCACTTGCTATGACCAGAAGTAGATTGATAGTTTTGAGTGTTATGAGGGCAATTGGTAATGATGATCCTGCGATGGCCACGGGTAGGATGCTCAGGTAGAACCAAAACGGACCATATGCTGTCGAAAGTTTTTGTGATGGTCCAAGCAGTACCCCCCATGAGTCGTTGGTGAGCAGATTATGTGACTCTGGTAGATATGGATTCACCTGATATGTCCAGGATAACTGACCCTGAACGAGGTATGCAATGGCATCATCGCTTAACAAAGGATACGCAAAGAGCAACCCGATCCAAATACTTATGAGCACGCCCCAATGTGTTCGGCTGCGCCATATCACCTCTGATAATATGGCTGTTTGGCTGGCAGCGCGGAGAAAATGCCAGTAAAGGAACGCCAGTGTTAGATATACAAGACTGCCAATAAAAATAGAAACTAACCCTGCTGCACCTTGTGACGAGAGCAGCGCATAGAGAGGTGCAAAGCCACTTGCGTGTTCCACAAGTAGTTGTCCCTGTATTGAAGCACTATTGGCGTATTGCATGGTGGGAATGAGCAAACTCAAAAGAAGCGCACAAATCGCAGCCAGGATGAGAAAGTGGCTGTGGGGGAAAAGCAATGGGGAGGTGTTGTGTTTATGGTTGTGCATTGGTTTTTACATTGTGGCTGCAACGTGCCATAATAACGGTATCACGGTCGCGATACTGCTCACACCATTCTGGTGATTGCTCCAAGGTTTTCCAAAGCTCTGCTTGAGTTCGTTGCCGCAACAGGAGATGGCTGATCTCCCAGGTGTCCAAAAGTTCCAGGCTATGTTGATTGCCGCGAACGATATCAAAATGGTCATCCCAAATGGTCTCAGGGAATAGTTCTACACGGAGATCGGCAAATACCTGTTTTTCGGGTAACTCCCAAATAGTGTAACTACTATAACTGAGATCGGTCCAGAAACGCCCTTCGATGGGGTGGTCTTTCAACCAGTTAGTAGCAGCAACGGGTGTTGTGCTGGTGAGCAACCAGCGATGTGGTCCTGTTGTCGCAAAGAGGCGGTCTGACTGAAAGTGCTGGCCTGGAGAGAACCATGGCAATACAGCAATCATGGCAGATCCAAATAGTATGAAAATGGTCCAGGTGAAAATCGGGGTACACTTTAGCGATGTACGTTTGTGAAATAATGCGGCAGCTTGTTCTGCCAGAAGAGGGATTAGTAATAACCCAAACCACACGGCGTACCGTTTTCCTCCAATGCCAAGCCACGCAAGCCCGAGATACCACAGCATATCGCTGTCGGTTGGTCGTTTGCCACTAACTACCATCAGGGCTGCCAGGAGCAGCAATACAGCGAAGAACCAGAAGCCGGTACTCAAGATGTCAATGTCATTTTGTGGTGGTTGCCACTCAACAAATCGTGTTTGGAGTGCGGTATTGGTCAGCATATCCTGAACATAGCTAAAGATACCAAAACCCAATGGATGGATAGTGGCTGCAATCATTGTTACGATTAGAACATAGGTGAGCTTTAAAAAGCGTCGACGTGCCGACTGATCAGTGATTTGTTTGGTGCGAAGGAGTGTAATTGCGACACCAAGCCAGGCGAGGCCCAGAAGGGCAATACCAAGGACAAATGAGCCATGGAGATTAACCCAGAGCATCATGATGATGGGCAGCCCAATCAGCCATCGTGATGAAACGCGGTTCAGGATGTATTCGCCAAGAATGACTGCAAAAGCGCTACCAGGGAGTAGTGCCAGCGTTTGTGGACGGAGAGTCCAGTTGTTCCATCCCATCAAGATCGCCAGAAACACTGCTAATGCAATAGTTTTGCTGGGTCCTACACGTCTCCAGGCATGCCATGCTATCAGTGCATAGCTTCCTGTGATGACGAATGTACGGAGTAACATCAAGAGTGGAACATCACCAGCACGCCAGGTCAGATACAAAATAATTTCACTCAACCAGCTTTGATACACGTAGGGTGTTTCATATGGAAGCGTGTACGCCCAACGGTTGGTGGTAATTAACTGCCCCTCCTCGATCATGATGCGACCAGCTTCCATATGCCACCATAGATCATTCGGTGGGAGTGGCAATATACTAATGAAGATCCAGATTGCGGCAATTGTTCCGATAATCCAGAGTTGATCGAATGTGATTGATCGGGTTATAAGTGATGTAGTGAGTGAATGTGTTTGTTGTTGAGATGATTCCATAGTATTGAGGGGAGTATAAACGTTTGCAGCTATCGCCCGATTATATGGGCATTGTCTGTCATACAGCTATAGTTCCATTGTCCTTATGTCGTTGGTCATATGAACCATGAGAACTACATTTGAACAATCATCTAAGTTGATTATGATGAGTAGTTTGTCTGTAGGATGCTGAGGTAAAGCTGTCCTATATCTTGACCTAATAAGTCCCAGTGAAACTGCTGGATACGTTTGCAGGCACCAGCGCCCAGTTGTGTGCGAAGAGAGGAGTCATCAAGGAGTTGAAGGATTGCCTGTGCCATGAAAGCAGGATCGTCTGGTTCAACCAGTATCCCGCTGATGTTGTGCTCAATATACTCGGCAGCCTGACCGACACGGCCTGCAATAATGGGAAGACCCGCGGCCATGAGTTCAAGTAGTTTTGCAGAACACTTAGCACGTGTGATGAGTTGATCCTCAAGTGGGAACAGGGCGATGTCGGCCATTGCAAAATGCTCAGGAATCTGTTCTGGCTCTACCCAACCGAAATAGTGCACCATATGTGAAAGACCAGCTTGATCTACGAGGCGTAACAGTTCTTGTTCCTCGCCACGTTCTCCTTTTCCAACAATATGTAATCGTACATCAGAGCGATGCGTGGCAAGTGCAATGAGTACCATCACAATGTAGCGTACATCGAATTCCCAGAAGCGTGTGTAGAGTAATAATGTGTAGTGTGATTGTTTTTGCGTGTCTCTTGATTGTGCCTCCACATTATTATCAGGAATAATACCATTGGGGATGTATATAACACGTTCTGGTGCGACACCAGACCCCCAGACCTGTGTTTGTAGCGTACGGCTGGCGACCGTAACAGCGGTGGCACGTCGGGGGAGATCGTGCTCTTGCCAGGCGAATAACCACTTTGCTGCGGCAGGGTAGGGTAGTAAATCGTTCCAGCCGCCCCATCCTTCCCAATCATCGGTATCCACCACTAGTGGAATTTTTGGATGTGATGCGGACAGCAACAGTGCAGCCAGTCCACTATATCCTTTGGGCTTAAAGAGATGGATGATATCTGGTTGTTCTGCAAGTGCTGCCTGAATAAGGAGATTGACTTGTTGGAAAACACTGGCTGCACCTGGTAGCGATGGTGAGGAGGTGTGAATTACCGGTACCTGATCATAGAGAATGCGTGTTCTTGCGTCTTCTGGATTGTGAACTGGTGGCGCAACTATGCTAACAGCGTGACCTTGGCGAACAAGTGCTTGGGCCAGAGGAAGCATACGTAGTGAGAGCGTTGATTTGGGGCGAATACCAAAAGGCGCCAGCATAACAATTTGTAATGATCTCACGATACTTGTCCTTCTGTTGCTATGCTGCGTGATCTCCAGGTGTCGAATGAGTGAAATGCTGCACAAACCGCAAGCGGTGCAACAACGGAAGCACCAAAGACTACAATGTTGTTAGGGAGGCCAGCGATAACCCATAACCAGGAGAGACTGCTACCAATGATAGCAATAGGGCCACCAATAGCGACCCATACCAGGAGAAGTGGTAAGCCCGCATAGACATCTGCAAGTGGGAAT
Source organism: Chloroflexota bacterium (assembly GCA_039178835.1). Classification (GTDB taxonomy): domain Bacteria; phylum Chloroflexota; class Chloroflexia; order Chloroflexales; family Roseiflexaceae; genus AL-N1. The sequence goes on along the minus strand of JBCDFA010000214.1, from coordinate 6,125 downwards.
AAGACGACCTGTGCAGCGCCAAGCTGAGCATACCAGGGTAGTCGCCATGTTGCAGCAAGGAGAATCAGTCCCCACGGGAATAAGCTGGCTGTGTGTACAACTTGATTGTACCTCTCTAGGCTTATAAGCCACTCTTGAACCCAGTCTGGCTGGAATAAGAAGCTCCCTCCCCAGATCAATGCTCCCCATCCACAAATCCATGGAATCGTGCTCCGATGTTCGCGCAAGGCCCAGATACCGCCTGCTAATGCGAATAAGAGCCCAACCTGTGGTTTGGCCGGTAGGAGAACCACACAAAGCCCGACTAACCATGCCCGTCGATCACGCATAGCGAAGATCAATATAATCACAAGTGCAAACCATATCAATGTGGCTTGTTTCATCGTGATAGCCCGGTGTAATGGCATGAAACACAGCGGTAGGAAGATAAGTGTTTGCCAGTCATCGCGTAGCCGAATAGCAGCAAACGACCCAGCAGTACCAAATATAACCCATAGGATGGCTGCTATAGGTAAGGGGAATAGCAAAAGCGGTAATACACCTACAACGGCAGGAAGTGGATAGGCGATGCCAGCTTCAGCAAAGGCTACCTCCCATTCACGTATCAATTCGGCAGTGACTTCTGCCCCATACGGATTTTCTCCATTGAAAAGAGCCTGTCCACCCCGATAAATGGCATAAAAATCAGCCCACAATCCATCATTGGGCTGTTGTGCGTGAATGAGCATAACCCAAACACCACAAATTGCAATAAACAGTGTCGTGAGACCATAGAGCTTGAATGACTGCATGATTGTTTCTGATCCTTCTGACTACTGCGTGTACAACCCCCAGCTTCATAACAAAACTGGGGGTTGTATAGTGGTTACATAAAAAACAGTATTTCTGAGAGTGTCGTATTATCTACGAACAATAGGCAAGAAAACTGTTCTCGCTATTATAACCTCAACCGACGTGTAGGTAGTATTAAAATTTGCTGGGCTGACCATGTTCACGGTGTTGGTATGGCTGCTTCCTATCGATCCATTGACACGTGCCTTGAACTTGATGTGAACAAATCCCGCGGTACCATCATTGGCTGCTGGAACAGTGACATTCCATCGAAGTGTATTGCCGTTCTGTTCAGGTGCAGGACCCTCAGTGGTCTCAACATATGTGAGTCCCGCTGGCAGAGGATCTTCGAACGTTGCTGAAATGGGTGCATTGGTTGGATTGGCCAGTGAGATGAGATAGAACACCTCTTCTCCTGATCGGGCAAACTTTCCACTTACCTCCTTAGCAATCGCTGGTGTATCAGGACATACACGTACAATCGGCTCTTCTACGCCTTCCTTCCGAGGAATAGCGCCATCTGGACTCGATGTTTGCACAATTGTATCGAGATCGCCCCATACTTGACCAACTTCAAGCTCAATCTCAAGGATGACTTGTGTTGCAAAGGCGTCACGTGGTTTTTCTGCTATGGTCATGCCGCTCCATACAAATTGACGCACTCCATTGCTATCAACGATAACGGAAGGAGTAGGTGTATCTCCAACTGGCCGTGACAGGTTGAGCCCAATAGGTGCATTAACCGCAACGCGAGTATTCGTATAGGCACTATCGTCGGTATTCAAAATGGCAAGGCGATAGTTGCGCTTGTCACCAACTGTTGCACACGATGTGTCGTTGATGGTTGGTTCTATGGTTATCAATGGTGCGACCGTAACAGATTTGAGACTGTATGTAGTGCCATCTTCGCCTGATACACAACCCCCGACACATTTCCCGATATCAGGTACGGTCACGAGGTTGTCATGCTGACCAACTACATCGCCAGAACGCGCAACATAACGAACGTTTACTCTATCGCTTGCTGCTACTGATGGCACTGTCCAAGTCAGTTCGATACGACCATCCTCTCGTGTCGTCTGTTCCGGCTCAGTAGCAAAGTCACCATCACTCATGCTCTCATATGTGAACCCTTGTGGCAGGATATCGATGACTTTTACATTGCGTGCATCATTATCATCTTTGTTGTTCAGTTGGATCTCATAGGTCACGCGAGCCCGTAAACTTACATCATCGCCACCGACGGTATTCTTACGATATTCCAAGAGCCCACACTGGACAGTGGCTCTGACAGGTGGAATAGGGGTAATGACATTTTCATCTGCGTTGTGGAAAAGTCCGTCATTAACATAACGTCCACTACAATTATCGGGAACCTGTGCTACAAATGTTACTTCAATTCTTTGACCAGGATTGACGGTTACAAGATCCCATTTAAGATTGTTTCGATCCTGTTCAGGAGATAGATCGTAACCGCTCTCTGTACGGACATACGTCAGTCCTCGAGGCAATTCGTCGTATAGTCCTGCCTGGTAGGCTGTCGGTTCATTGTTGGTTAACGATACCTGGAAGCGCACTTCTTGTCCTGGATCAGCATTAATCTCTTGCTGCCCGTTCACTGTTTTGGTGATGACGATATCAGGGTTGATTTTGACACATACACTATCGGGATCGTAATCAATTTCCTCCTGTCCAATCGTCGCCTCGACTTCGTTACAATACGAACGATAGTCCTCGCCTGAAACTTGCACACGGTATCTGATAGTGACGGTTCTATTCACCCCAATGTTGATACTATTCCACACAATCTGCCCACCATTGCCATTTGTAAACGTGCTAGGAGGAGTGGTAGCACTTCCATTGATATAAGTGAAGTTGGCCCCCGTTTCATCAGGCAGCGTATCTACAATCTTGACACCATTCGCATCAGCTACACCATTGTTGGTAATACTAATGCTATATTCAACCTGAGCATCTCGCTCAACAATATAGTCTCGCCCGAACTGTTCTTCTACATTGGTGGTTTTGCTAACAGTTAAGCGTGGATCAAGCCTTACTTCGCCCCGTACAGCTTCGATACAGGCAGATGGCACACTTGAAGGTACGACAAGTTGTGCCAATCCTGTGCCTGATTCGCTATAGTCACCACGCACCGTAAGTTTGAATTCTTGTACAGTTGGAGTGGTATGATTCCCTGCTCCAATATTAAAAGTCCAGGTGATACGACCTCCAGGAGTATTGGGATTGGGTGTCGTTGATGGATTAGGAGAAGGTGCCGGATTGGATGTGTAGAAACCATTTGATTGGATGTCGTAATGTAACTGAACTCCACTCAGTGGTTGTGGCCAGTAATTTTCAACACTGATCGTTATTTCCGCTGTGTTGCCATAGATGACGCTACGAGGTTCAGCACGCACAGAGGCTACTTCAAGTGGTGTTGTGACATTGATTCGTTCACCGCGACCAGAGACCTCATAGCGTTCTGAGCCATTGCGTATAGGATACTCATTGCTTGTAGCTCGATATGTTCTATTATCGAGACGGCCACACTGGTCATCATTGTCGAGTTTGCGGAAGGTTATGCGTATCTCCTGCTGCTGCCCAGGAGCAAGTGATGGAAATGTCCACTCCAGTGCCTGTTGCCCATCAATATTTTTTTGCTGAGGATTATTGGTTGCACTTATAAACTGAGCACCTTGCGGAACAAAATCTGTCAGGATGACATTTGTCGCGGTTCGGGCGTCTGCGCGAATCTGACCACCTGCTTGATCTTCTGGGTCTGTTGCATTCCCGATTGTGATCTTGAATTCAGCCGTTTCTAGCGGATAAATATTTTGTGACGGGCTAACCACCTCTTTAGTGAGAACCAGAACTGGCCCAACGATTAACGTATTCGCGGTATCCTCACTGGTAGGTGTGCTTGATGAGCCAATAAAGAGACGCCCTGAACTTGCTGGTCGTCTAGGTTGTTTGCCTGTTTCTGGGAATAGATCGGATTTTGTTCCCATGCTTACAGTAAACTGTCCAGCCTGACCGGCTCCTAGTGAACTTACCTCATAGCAGATTTGGTCGTTTCTACCAGTGCTGATATTGCTGGGACAGGAAGCAAGTCTAGTGACATTTGGCCCAGTGCGATTGATTGGATCACAGTTTGCCCCACTTCCGGCGTCAAGACAATCCTGCCAATTACCGTCGTTGTTGTAGTTGGTCCAGATGGCCTGAACAATAAAGCTTGTAGCAGATCCAGTATTGTTGTAAGCATACGTATAGTTTATGGTGTCACCAGAACGGATGGTTTCCGGTGCAATCACATCCAATCTTATGACACCTTGTGTTGCGAGTGGCGATAATGAATGATCGATAGAAGCTCTATCATTTGGAACCGTACCGACCGAGAGTGTCGGTGCCACATAATCGTCGTTTACTCCTTCTTGTTCTTCTGTTATATCTCCTTCATCCTCGAGTAAGGGCTCCGATAATACCTCTGCATGTGGCAGTGTATCTGTTGTTGCATCTTCCGGAGAAGAAGGCGGTGTAGGATCTTGTGCAAGTGCTGCAATGGGAAGAAAAGGCACAAACAAACACACCAACGTAACCATCATGAATCGCCGATACCATCTAAAACGTTGTGATTGCATGAAACAGCTCCTCTCTAGAACTGAGGATTGGCAGCACGCGAGGATCAGGATTGTAGTCATAATGCCGCGTCTGCTAGATTACCAAACAACCTTGTCTATCGATACTACAACCCTTCATACTTATAAACGTGTTTGAAGAAAAAAACGATACGAGCAAAAATGGGGCATGTATTGTGCAAACAAGTGACAAAAACGAGATGGCGGTATATGGTACATAATCATGTGCAAAGTGTTCTTATATGCATCAGTGTATGTATCCATTTCGATCATTGCTTCTCTACGCGAGGAATATGTAAAGCAATATTTTCCAGAGCTAGCTGTGGATTGACATTTTCGCGCAGTTGTTGCGCTGCATTGGTGAGGCGAGTAATAAAGCTGTGTACATCAGCCAGATTATAGTAGGATGCCGTTTGTTGAAGCTCTGGCAGACGATCAATGTGTACGATATGTGAGGTGCATCCTGCAGTAGTAAGTAGCAGATCACGCCACCAACTTTGCCACAGTTCTAGCATTTCAAAAACAGTTGACTGCTCGCCGCCCCTATAGGCTTTGGCATACCTTTCTGCCCAACCAAAAATGGTACTTCGAGATTGTGTTGGTAAGGCAAGCAGTTCTGTGAGTTTGTCTTGACGTGTTTCAAGATCATCAGGGTGATCAATCATCCGCAAAGCCCAACCAATCCGACCATTACTCCATGCTGCTAAAAGTTCTGCATCCTCTGTAGTAACGTTATACTGTTTATGGAGGGCAGTTGTAATCTGCTTTCGGGGCACTAAACGTAATTTAAGTGGCTGACAGCGCGACACAATAGTAGGAAGAAGGTCTCCATTGGTATTCGCTACCAAGATAAGTGTAGCATACGGCGGAGGCTCTTCGAGGGTTTTTAATATAGCATTAGAAGCGGCCTCATTGAGCCGCTCTGCATCGTGTAAGATGAATACGCGTTGCCGTCCTTCATACGGGCGAAGATTGATATCACGCTGCCACTCTCGAACAGTATCGATCTTAAGGTCTCGTTGACGAGCGGCTTCTTCTGGTTTTATACCCTGTGTTTGCGTAACCATACCCGCAACACGTACATCTGGGTAATTACCACGCTCAATACGTTTACATGCACGACATTTCAGGCATGGTGAAATCCCGCCCATTTCACAATTGAGTACCTGCGCTAAACGCAATGCTAAAAGGGCTTTGCCAACTTCTGCAGGTCCGCTAATGAGATAGGCATGTGCGATGCGCTGATTGGTTATTGAGCGTTGGAAAAAGTCAATGGCCCATTCATGCCCAATGATATTCCAGTTTGTCATATAGTTTTGTTGTTTGTTATCTGCACACCGTTACACTACATAAATGAGGATGTCATTTGTATGTGTTCTTCTAGTGCAAGCCTATACAATATATCATTATAATTTTATCAGAAAAGGAAGAAATGATCGTAACTTTCTCCAGACAACACGCATTTTATCATGTATATGGGAGTACTTTAAGGTTATAAGCGCATGACACAACCAACTATTCTTATTGTTGATGACACTTATGAACATCGGGATATCTTGCGACGTTTATTGCAGTCAGAAGGATATCGGGTTGTAGAAGCTCAGTCAGGATTAGATGCATTGAAAAAAATACAATCTATGCGCCCTGATCTTATACTGG
>JBCDFA010000213.1:0-13497 GCA_039178835.1 Chloroflexota bacterium | reverse complement strand
TCCGTTCAATAACTACATCCAACTTTTTATAGAATGGTTTTTTATATCTAACATCAAAACACGATCAGCAACATTGCCTGAGGATGAAGAGAAACTCAATATCTTGAATTTCTTACAATACCTAAACCTGCATCACTGCATGAGTAGGTATTTCAAATCACAGAAGATTATGTACAATTTAGGAGATGATTAAGCGGTGCAAATTATAACAGAAAGACTACAGGGAGTAAAGCACATTACCAAACCATACAAAAGAGCGACACACGTTTAGCTGGTATACTGGAACATAGAACTGACTTACCTACCAGATCACCTGGCAGTATGTTTGGTACGTATTGTCTGAATAGCATATTGTGCTGCAACAGCCACTGATGCACCCCACGATGTTACTCCATTGTCCTCACGAACGAGGCGTTCAAGTCGTGGGATGGCACGACCTGATCGCAAGGAGGCCAAAGCGCCACATACCGTATATCGCACATCTGGTATCGAATGTTGTAAAGCAGCCAAGAGCGGTTGTACAGCCTGGTTGTCACCAATTTTCCCAAGTGCTGTTGCTGCTCGTTGTGCAATACGTGGATCGGTATCAGTAAGTGCACGAGTAAGATGATTGAGTGCAGCACTATCACCAATCACGCCGACTACTCGTACAGCCTCACTGCGTAACACAGAGTTGGTATCATCAATCACCGCAAACAATGCTGGCAAAGCTGGCTGGCCAATCACACCAAGCGCCCAAGCGACTCGCATACGCACATCCTGATCATCATGTCCAAGTAAGCGAAGCAACGGTTGAACTGCTGGTTCGCCAAGCATACCAAGTGTGTATGCGGCCTGTGCACGAATCAACATATCTGCGTCTTGCACATCTGCAATCAGATCACTAATATTGTCGTCGAAAGGGGACATGGTGCTGCTTATCATATTTCTGGTCGACCTAAAATGTCATAAACACCACGAAGGTTGGTTCGTAAAAGCTCCTGTGCCTTTGTACAATCCAAAACACAGTTGCGTGGTCGTTTCATTCCACTCTTAGCACTCAAGCCTGAGCATAATGTATCCGATGAACGACCTTGTGATTTAGCAAACAGACAGGCAAATTCATAACGGCTTACTGCATCACGCCCTGCCATATGAAGAATGCCAGATAGATCCATTGTGGCTAATTCTAAAAGAGCCTCAGCAAGATCAGATACGTGTATAGGACAACGAATCTCATCTGCAAAAAAGGTAGGAGAGGTTTGGCCATCAAGTGCATCTAAAACCAACTGTTCATGGGGGCTTGGGCTTTTACCACCATAGATTAATGATGTACGAACAATAACGCTCTCCGGATAAGCACACTTTACCAGTCTTTCCGCAGCGGCTTTCGCCTCACCGTAGGGCGTTATGGGGTTTGGCCCATCTACTTCTGTGTACGCAACAGTGCTTTCGCCATCGAAAAGAGCATCGGTGGACATATGGATAAAACGTGCACCAATCTTTCTTGCAACCTGTGCAACTCTTTCAGCTCCCTGTGCACTTATTGACCATACATCAGGCCCTTTCTGGCGATACGCAGTATGAATGATAATAGTAGGATGGATGTCTTCCACAACACGATAAACGTCGTTAATATTTTGAATATCGAGCTGATACAGTTCTGCATCAAGATTGTCAGGGCGATGCGAATGATAGGTAGCAAAAACCTGCCACGGCATTCCCTGTGTTGCTTTACGGATAACTTCTGAACCTAAATACCCCGATCCGCCTGTTACCAACAATTTGGGCATATGGGTTTCTCTCTCCATTACATAAGCTCATCCGTAGCGCTTTCCAGTGCTGATCGAGCCGCATCTTGTGTGGCTGCCTGTTTACTACGCCCTCGCCCTACTCCCAATCGTTGGTCATTGGCAAGCACTTCAACCGTAAATTCACGTTGATGATCAGGACCTTCGGCAGCAATAACATTGTAAACAGGTGTAATATTGTAGGCTGCTTGTAAGCGTTCTTGCAGTCGGCTCTTATAATCAAGTGACAACCCATGTATTTTAATCCGTTCAAGCTCAAGCTCTAGTAGGGGTGTTATAAATATTCGTACCCCCTCCAACCCATTGTCTAGATAAATGGCAGCAACAAGAGACTCAAATGTATCTGCTAAAAGTGAGTGTCTAGAACGAGCACCACTTCCTTCCTCTCCCTTACTCAAGCGCAAATATGTTCCGAGATCCAATTGTTGAGCAAATTGTGCCAATGTAGAAGTGCGTACTAACGCTGCACGAAGGGAAGTTAAACGACCTTCATTGTATTCTGGAAATCGCGCAAAAATGATATCAGCAGCTATATAATTGAGAATAGAGTCACCAAGAAACTCTAAGCGCTCACCGCATATAAGATCAACAGCTTGGTCAGGATGCTCATGGAGGAATGATCGATGTGTTAACGCACTTTCAAGCAGACGTACATCAGTAAAAACCACTCCTAAACGCTCAATAAGTTTGTTAAGTGAAGGCATAATATGTCATTTATACTATACATTGCCAAACAGAAAATGCGTTTTCAGACATAGCTTGATCAGAATGGCTACCCTATCAGGAGTCAAATCGTTTGAATGCTAACGTTACGTTATGACCACCAAAGCCAAATGAATTGCTTAAAGCCAATTGCATGTCACTACGCCGCATTTGATTGGGAACATAATCCAAATCACATTCACTATCAGGATGTTGATAATTGATAGTTGGGGGTACTATGCCTTGTTGGAGTGCAAGAATAGTTGCAGCTGCTTCAATTGGACCAGCAGCACCCAGAAGGTGTCCAAACTGTGATTTACTTGAACTCACAGGAACTTGGGATGCACGCTCACCTAACAATTGCTTGATGGCTTTGGTTTCAGCTATATCACCAGATGGTGTACTCGTCCCATGTGCATTGATATAGTCAATGTCTGCTACACTATAACCCGATTGCTGTAAAGCCATATGCATGGCACGCATGGCCCCTTCACCATCTTCCTGCGGCAATGTAATATGATGTGCATCTGCTGAGAGGCCATACCCAACAACCTCTGCCAAAATGCGTGCACCTCGTTGCTGGGCAAAAGCTAAATCTTCGAGAATGAGAATAGCTGCCCCCTCGGCCAATACAAAACCATCACGAGTCGCATCAAAGGGGCGTGATGCTGTCGCAGGTTCATCATTACGCGTTGACACAGCCCGTGCATTAGCAAATGATGCCAATGCAATACGTGTGATAGGAGCCTCAGAACCACCTGTCACTATGGCTTTTGCCGCCCCACGTCGGATGGTCTCGAAAGCTTCACCAATAGCATGGGCACCTGATGCACAAGCTGAAGTAGTACAGTAATTCGGTCCTTTGAGACCATGAGTAATTGATACTTGACCGGCAGCCATATTACTAATCATCGATGGGACCAGAAACGGGCTTACGCGACCAGGGCCTTTCTGATCCAGTGAGGCAAATCCGTCTACCAGTGTCATAATACCGCCAATGCCACTGCCAATAATGGCTCCAACAGCAGTGGCATTGTCAGGGGTGATAACCAGTTCGGCAGAACGAAGAGCTTCATCAGAAGCAGCTACTGCAAACTGAATATATCGGTCTGTACGACGAGCAAGTTTGGCATCCATATAGTTTTTGGGATCGAAATCCTTTACTTCACCAACTATCCGTGAAGCCAGGCCATCAGTGTCACAGAGTGTGACGGGAGCAATTCCACTTCGTCCCTGTTGGACTCCATCCCAAAAGGTGGCTGTATCCAAACCCAAAGGACTCACTACTCCTAATCCAGTCACAACAACACGCCGTTCCATTACCTAGGGGCCTCCTCGGTGTAATGTGTTTGAGCACAATGCCACAAAACACTTTTTTCTAAATATTTTATATATATCATAATAGTATACCAGTAAGTGTATTATAACACAGCGGATCTGACACACCTACTGGTACACACAAACAACTTGCATCGTTACTAACAGCATGCTATAGTACGCACGCATGTTCGTGATACAGACACAGGAATACAGTGATAAAGAACAGCCTGACTACACTGTTTTTATCATAAACAATGAAAGTTACACCTCATGGCACTTGATCTGACAAACCTAGGACAACAAATCAGGTCGATGAGTGGTTCATTAGCCACAGAAGCTCATGATAAACGTGATCGTATAGCGATGGTGCGTGCACAGTATGAAGCGGAAGCGGACCGGTATCAATCTTGGGCAACAGCGGCTAATCTTAGTCGAGAAACTGCTGCCTGGCTACTTGCACACCCGGTTGAGCCACTTAACATAGCATATGATGTACCAGAACGACCCACCAATTACGCGCTAATCGCAACCGATGGCTCTCAAATCGATATTGAACGGCATGGTGCAGCAGCATGTTACGTAATCAATATAGGAAGAGTCTTTCTCCGCTATGGCACACAACCAAAAGCACGTTTATCATCGGTGCCATCATTGTACTATCGGGAAGAAGATCTCTATCTCAGCGATGGTGTGCGTCGTATTCCGATTGAAGGCAACTATCTTAGCGCACGACGTGATGTTGAAGAAGGTATTGCCTTGATTGGTCTTGCAGACGAGTGTTTGGCAGATAACATACCAAGCATTGCGTTGCAAGACGGCACATTGGTTCGCTGGACTCTTGCTGGAGCAGAGAAGTTTGTACAACATCATTTCTTACAACCTTATCTTTCCTATCTTGACGAGATGCGCCAACGCAATATTCCTGTCGCATCGTATATTAGTCGACCACGCTCTCCAGAGGTTGCAGGAACGATTCGGTTAATGTTTTGCCCCGACGTAAAGATAGCAAATGGTCGTGGTGCAAAATGTAATGAGTGTAGTGATGCCGCCGCCGGGCGTGAACCATCCTGTTATGTGTGTCAAGGTATGACAGATGCCGACATTCTCGCGGATTCTTTGCAAGATGGGCAAAGGGGACCTTTATTTATCTCTATGTCGCGGATCAATGTAGAAGCTTATGGTCCACATCTGATACATTTCTTTTACCTGCGAGTCGGACGTGAAATTGCCCGTGTCGAAATTCCACAGTGGGTCGCTCAGAATCAAGAACAGGTTAATCTTGTGCACACTATCGTCTATGATCAATGTTTAAAAGGCCAGGGATACCCACATGCACTTGCTCGCGCACATGAACAAGCTGTAGTACGTGCAGCTGATCGACGTGCCTTCCTGAAAATGATGGAAAGCAGTTTAATGCGGGCCGATTTACCTACGTCGTCTTCGCAAAAACGTAGCAGTAAAGAAATACAGGCTGTATAGAGAGGCAGACAAAAAGGAGGGCGTATGTGTTGAGAGAGAAAGGAAGAATGTTGTTATTCTGATCAAAATTAACTTAGGGAATTATGTCTACTAACAACTGTTTGCTGCGCCTGACCAATATTATAATTGTTGCTAGCAGTCACGTTTCCCTAAGTTGTATCTGTAGGTATGATACGCCAAAAATCTCCAAAATAGGCCGATCATTTATTGCAAAATCAGTTCGATCTCTGTTCTTATTGCAAACTAAAGTACTGCGAATCACAAATCATTTCTATAACAAAGTACTGTCTTCATATTACTCCATAGTCCTATTACTCTACTCCCTTATCTCATCAATCTAAGAGGTACGAAACTACTCGCGTCGGAGTCGGCGTGCCATACGGGCATAAAATGTACTTGGTGGATGCACCCGGGCAAAAACACACATCTGAGATGATTGGCGAATATGGACAACATCGTTGGTACAGAGGGGAATAGCCTCGTGACCATCGGCAGAAAAAGACGCATGGTGGCGTCCACGCAAACGCAATGTCATTGTTGCATCTTCATGGAGTACTAGCGAGGGAATATGCGTCAGATGTGCAGCTATTGGAACCAGTGAAAGTGCGCGAGAACGCGGATCAATGATAGGGCCACCGCAAGAAAGTGCATAGGCAGTTGAGCCAGTTGCCGTCGCGACGACGACACCATCAGCATGATAGGTCGCCAATTTTGCGTCATAAATTTCAACATCAATCGTTAATACACGATTAATCTCACCCCGCGCTACCACAATCTCATTAAGCGCAATAACATGATTGACATCGGTACACTCACTCTGTACGAATGCTTCTAAGAGCGTGCGCTTATCATACCATCCCCGGCCTTCCAGAAGGGTAGTAATACCATTGTACAATTCATCAGGCGTCAGCTCAGCCATAAAGTTCAGTCGCCCTAATGCAACAGGAAGAACGGGAACGCTACACCCGGTAAGTGATATAGCAAGATGAGCAGCACGCAACACCGTTCCATCACCACCCATTGCAATGAGCAAGTCCATATTCTCGATAATCGCCGGATGTTCACGACCTTCGTGGGATGCACCTCGCCACACTCCAACCCCTTGTGATTGTAGCCATGCCTTAAGTTTTTCTGATAACTGGATAGACGATGCAGAATGCGGGTTGTAGATAATACCAATCTGGCGCATGTAATACTCCTTGATCTAAATGCTCAATACAATCATCCACCCACCATCAACAAAACCTGCTCAAATAACGAGGGACTCTCGACATTTTGTCACAAAAATAAAAAGCATATTGAAGCGTATTGAGTAGGATATCAGTATAGGTGACGAATACGCGAGATGCAAGTTTGACAGTTAATAGGGAGCACAGTATAATGCGCCGAGTGTAAAAGTTTATTGGAACTGCTCCACTGTCGGCTTATCCTACCACAAACTCGATATATACCGAGATTTCACGAGCGATAAGGCCAAAAAGTGTAGTCTCTTTAGGGACACAGACACGAGAATATACCACCGGGTTGCCGCTGGTACTTGGTACTCATGCGATATTGGCAGTGCACAAAATTAGCATTGCCATCTTTATTGTATAAGAGTAGTTCCAAAAGATGCCCTAAAACTGTTAAATAAATGTATATCTTATGATATGATATATAATCAACAAATTCTCAGCATTTGGAGGCCAGCATAATGAATCCGTACCCCGGACAAGTCGATCAAGAAATGGAGGATTTCGATTGGACCCAGTTACTTGATGATTATGACTACACCCAGCCCCAGCGAGGTGAATTACGTGAAGGAATGGTCATTCGTACCGAGGAGAACATCATTCTTGTCTCCATCGGCACCAAACGTGAAGGTGTCATCCCACAACGAGATCTTCAGGAATTAGATGAAGAATTCGTTGGTGCGATCAAAGTCGGTGACTCTATCCAGGTTTATGTAGATGATCCTGAAAATCGCGATGGTGATCTCATTCTCTCATTGACCAAAGTCCAAATAGCCAAGGACTGGGAAGAAGCCGCCAAACTTCAAGAAGAAGGCGGCATCATTCAGGGTACCGTCACCGGATACAACAAAGGTGGATTACTGGTACAGTTCAATCGTATTCGTGGATTTGTTCCTGCTTCACAGGTCGCCCAACTCCATGGTCGCACTGCAGCAGAAGAACGTCAACAAGCGCTACAGCGCATGGTCAACCAGACTATTCCGCTCAAAGTCATTGAGGTTGATCGAGACCGCAACCGCCTCGTTCTTTCTGAGCGCCTTGCCACACAAGATTGGCGTAAAGCGCAGAAACAACGCCTGCTCACCGAACTCCAGCCAGGAGATGTTCTCGCAGGTCGTGTCAATCAGCTCACCAACTTTGGTGCATTTATCGACTTGGGTGGTGCAGACGGTTTGGCCCACATTTCCGAATTGTCCTGGCAGCGTGTCAATCATCCACGTGAAGTGTTGACCCCAGGACAGGATTTGCAGGTAATGGTTGTCGAAGTAGATGTCGAACGTGAGCGCATCGGCTTGAGTATTCGACGCCTACAAGATAATCCCTGGGAAAACATTGATCAGCGCTACAGCTTGGGCCAATTGGTAACTGGACCTATCACCAATGTGACGCCTTTTGGTGCATTCGTTCAAATTGAAGAAGCGGTCGAGGGCTTGATCCATGCAAGTGAATTAAGCTCAGACCCGCAGGTCCAACCACGTGATCTGCTCCAACCAGGCCAAGAGATTACAGCCAAGATCATTAGCCTTGATACCCAGCGACAACGTATGGGTCTCAGTTTGCGCCGCACCGATGAAGAAGGCACAGAGGAAAACCCTGAAGCGACTGAAACAACTGAGACATCAGAAGAAACAGCCGAGACACCAGAGGAAGCACCCGAAAGCCAGGAAGTTGGTGCAGTACAGGTTCCTGAGGCATCTGCTGACACAGATAACGCTCCCTCAATAACCGAAACTCCTATCACAGAAGATGTTGAAACATCTGAATCTGAAGCAGAAAAACCCGAAGTCGTCTAAACGCCCATTCAAAAATACAAAAGAGGTGTGGTTTCAGTACCACACCTCTTTTTGTTCGTCTGGCAACTATGCCAGTTAGATGGCAACCAAGCCCTGGCTCTCCAACCAATATCGGAATCCAGCCAGCATGCTCAGTTCGAACACCGTAAGGAATACTGCTAACGTCGCTGGTCGTGCGAGTTGAGAGACTCGTATCACTGCCGCTTCATATCCCATGAAAACCCCTGCAATGAGAAGATTGACACAGAAAAGCACACTCAGAATCCCAACCCAAGAAAGAAAAGCAATCGGCCAGAACATAAAGGTAATGTTGCCGTACAATGACAGAAGAATAACGAAATTCAGTGCCAGTGCTCCACCTAACTCAAACCAGTTCGCGACAATGGGTTGATTCGTATCTGGATCACGTCGCAATGCCATATTCAAAATCAAGAATAACATTACAGCGATAGAGGTACCCATACCAATACCTGTCAGGGTACGCAACTCATTCTGCGGAGTGTACAGGTGTGGTAGAAACAGGTCGACAAAGAGCGAATTAAAACCATCAATGCCCATAATGACGACGAACAACCCCAACGTGAGCGTAATGGACCAATGTGGGAGCTTTGCAGCACTGCCACGCCCAAGGGCCAACAAATACAGGCTAGTAATCAAAAAACTACCGTAGATACCAGTGTTACGAGCACAGATCGGGAGATTACGCCCGCCCAACTCAACCATATTGATCTGAGCGCAGATACCGTGCCCAACTGTATACATTTTCTGATCAAGGCTTGTGCCAGGCCACGCAAACAACCCAAGCAATAAGGTTCCCAGTAATCCCCAGAAGGCATACCGCCACGGCAAATCTCGCAGGCTACGTTGCTCAATAGCCATCACACTACGTTCATCAATATGGGATTGTGCCATATCTACGATTTCTTTCGAAGAACGCTCACTCATACAATATACTCCCCAATGTGCGGCCTACATACAATCAGACTGAAAGACTCCTGTTTAGTGCAGTGTATCAATCTGCTCCTCCAAAGCCTCATAGTCCATAATCCCGAGCTTGTAGGGAAGCACGATATCACCACTCTCTACACCTGCTACCGTACCGTCGGTATTGATGAAATAACTCGTGGGAAGGTTACGAATCCCATAGCGATCCGAGATATCACCTGTATCATTGACAATCAGCGGGAAGCTTACCTGGAGTTCTTCGGCAAATGGCCGCACTGCATCAATGGTCTCAAGTTTGTTAACACCAAGAACAACCACAGTTCCATCGTGCTCATTGACTATTTCCTCGAGATGAGGCATCTCCTCACGACATGGAAGACACCAGGTCGCCCAAAAATTGAGAACAACTTTCTGACCTTGAAACTCGCTTAACTTCGCAGTTGTGCCATCTTCCATGGTAAATTGAAAATCAGGTGCCATCTCACCAACTTCTGGCGGCTCATCAGCACGTTCTAACACCCGCGACTCGTCAGCAATAGACAACGCCATATCTGTTGACGAGGCCGCTTCGGTAGAAGGCTGTGCACTATTTCCGCATCCTGACAATACAATCATCATACAGACAAGTATGAAACAAACCCGATACATATGACTTCCATTACTAGAATCTATCAAGTAACCGCTGGCGGAGGAGGCATCTGCGCTACCCGCAAATCACGGTCGACACGTGGATAGACCAACCATATCATAACGATAGCAAAAAGTACCCCTGTAATCATACGCAACCAGAAGTTGATCGACCCAACTGAATGATCACCACTTCGTAAGCCAATCTGGAGTACATCTTCGAGCAAATGACTTCCTCCATCCAAAACGATTGGCAGGAGCAACAAACCACCAATACGCCAGGACAATGGCTTTAGGTGTTCTCGTACCAGCCAAAACAACGGCCCCCCTGCAAATAGGGTCGTATAGATAGCTACATCACGATGACAGAATGCCACTTGATACCCGTACACAAAAAAAGAGCGATCAGGATATTGATGGCAAAGTGGCAGGTAGATCAGAAACAGAATCTGGCCTAACCAATCCAAACCAGCAGCACGGGCAAGCGGGGAAAGCCAAGGAACAACCGCGTAGATGAAGAGAAGACCACTCAGAAACCATAACCAACGTGCCAAAACCCAGTAAACGATCCGGTTGATCCTGTTTTCCCAGGGAGAAGGTGCTTTTGTTGTCGTCATACAAACACTTCAATGCTGGTTGTGTTATATTGATCAACACAACATACAATTTTTGCTATCAACTTGTTGACACACTGCCATTATAACAAAGGTCATGTGTGCTGTGTGTCAAAAGGAGATAAGCATACAATGAGGGGGTATGCGGTACGTGGGTGAAGCGTGACACACAAACAGAATAAAGAAGGATACAGTATGACACAATTTTCTCTTACTGGCCATATCGTTCGTACTCACGATCTTACACCTGTCGCTCAGCTCCAAGTCCAACTACATGGGCCCGCTCAGGCCCTCGCTCAGTTCCCTCAGGTACACCCTGTCGAACAACCATTTACATGGAATCGTATACTCACCGGCTTTGCTGGGCATCGCTGGGAATGCTGGGAAACCCATATTCAACAGCAGGTCGAGGGCATTACATGGGCAGAATTTCGTGATGATGTTCTGCGCTACAATCCGCATCTGAATGACGACGGTCGGTTGTTTCAGGCCAGCAAATCCTATTTTATCCCCCAAAACGACCCCACACCTCGCGGCTATGTCGAGACCGCGACGGATAATGACGGATCATACTACTTTGTCCTCGATGCCAAATCAGATGTCTACGAACTCCGCGTCGAGAACGACAAATATGAACGTTTTGTTCTCCCACTCGCTATAAACAGCGATACCACACAACCGATTGCGCTTATACCAAAACCAACACACACACCAACGCCTGAAGGGCCGCGTATCCCGGGCAACGTGCGTTCTGCCCATCCCGACTATGCGAGCTTTCCACCCAAAACACAACAACTTATCAATCTATCGCTCGGTATGCTCGGTGATGATGCTCAGATTTTTGATATGCTACCACCTGAGTTGCGCCGCCTCTGCTACGGTGAGCGCTTTCTTGATAACCCCAACCACTTTCATCACAAAGATATCGTGTGTGCCGATCTGATCAGTATTGCGATCAAAGGTGCACAGATGACGATGGAATGGCCAAGTGCGGCCAACCCACATATGGCTGACTATTATCACCCAGATCGAGGAAACAACCATTTGATAGAGATCCACAACCCACACGACTGGCGTCCCGGAGACATTCTCGTCTATGGCCACGGGGCGCCGAACTCGCAGGCGGGTCATGTCAATTTATATGTCGGACTCTTTACTGGAACCGACCACAGCGGCAAAACATATCGCTTGAGTGATAATGTTGAAGTAGTAGAAGCCAGTATCGATTTTATGTCAAATGGGAAAGAAATTGGAACGGGGATAACAGGCGAGACCTTACAGCGGTGTTTGCAAGGCAAGCGGGGCTACACCTGGGTGCGTCATGTGCGCCTGCGCGAGCTAGCCACTGGATAGAACCGCAGAATCAGCGACACGGAGAACCATTACCAATTCTCCGTGTCGTTCATAGCTAACAACATCACGCTCCATGAACACGGACAAACTTGCGGCGCCCCACCTGTACCACGACTGCACTATCTGGCTTAATCGACAGCGCATAATCTTCGACTTTATTCCCCTCTACTCGCACCCCACCACCATCGATCAAACGGCGTGCTTCGCTCTTACTACTCGCCAGTTTCGTTGCAATCATCAGATCGATAATATTCACGGCCTGCTCGATAACATGCTCTGGCATATCGCTCGGCAACTCACGCTCACTGAAACGCTTGGTCCATTCAGCTTCACTCTGCTGAGCATCATCGCTACTGTAGAACTGCGTCACGACCTCACGGGCCAATTGCATTTTCAAATTCTTGGGATTAACCAATCCCGTCTGCATGGCCTCTTGCATCTCCGTAATTTCTTCCATTGGTACATCGCTCAGCACCTCGAAGTAAACTGGTAGCACATCATCACTCATCGACATCACCTTACTGTACATCTCAAATGGCGACATCGTGATATCGATGGTATTGTCAAAGGACTTACCCATTTTGCGCCCATCAGTACCGGGAATAAGTGGGACAAGCAAAATATCTTGGGGCGTCATTCCCATCTGTTCCATCAGTTGGCGGCCAGCGAGGTTGTTAAACTTCTGATCTGTTCCACCAAACTCGACATCCGATTGGATTGCGACCGAGTCGTAGCCCTGCAACATCGGATACATCAACTCAAGAATCGTCAGTGCTTGACCAGCTTCATAACGATTGCGAAATGTCTCGTGGGCTAACATCTGGGCCAGGGTAAACCGACCAGCCAGATCAAGTGCACGCTCAAGCTTAAAATCACCATACCACTCACTCTGCCAGCGAACCTCTGTCTGTGAACGCTCAACCACACGGAAAAACTGCTGCATGTATGTTGTGGCGTTCTCGCGGACAATATCGGCAGTAAGGCGCGGGCGCGTTTCGTCTCGTCCACTTGGGTCGCCGATCTGGGCTGTCCAGTCACCAACAATCAACACCACTTGATGACCATGTTCCTGAAACTTACGTAACTTCCGCAACCCAACCGCATTGCCAATATGCATATCAGGGCGACTTGGGTCAAAGCCCTGCTTCAATCGCAAAGGGCGACCACTTTGTAACTTGTTGCGGAGTTCCTGCTCAACAAGAACCTCCGCAACACCACGGGTGAGAAGCTGGTCGATACTATCCATCGCTACAATCCTTTGATGCTCCTATAATCTTCGACACTTACACACTACAAGATTGAGACCACAAAAAAACGCGGACTGATGTCCACGCTCGCAGTTTTCATTTATTGCGTTTATTCGTGGAGCATCAGCAATATCCCTCAACAGGGGTAATAGTAAGACACATACAATTGTGCATACATCTGCATCATAAAAATAACTCCACAATAATGATTGCATAGTAGCATGGGGCTTTAGGGGTGTCAAGATACGGTTATCAGAGACTGTCTGAAAAGGTGACGGTCGGTTCAGCGACTGTGATACATTTGAGGTATGCAAACACAAACATATCCAACCGACCTGACTGACCGTCACTGGGATTGTATCAAAGGTTTGATCCCGTCAGCAAAACCAGGGGGC
>JBCDFA010000212.1:0-13539 GCA_039178835.1 Chloroflexota bacterium | reverse complement strand
CAATGATGCAGAGGTAACCTGGACCTTCGTGAGCAAGGGGATCGAGGAGATGGTCACCACCGATGTCATCGCACCACCTGGCGGCGTTCCCATCACGGCTGTCTTTGATCGCCAAGGATTCTACCACACCAATCCTGATGAGTATCCAAGCCGTCCGCTCGTTGATGATGACTTCTGGGGCGGCACCAGCGTTGATTACAGCGGCGGCAATCCTCAATTTATGGTGCACATTCAGGTCAAAAACAATTCCTTCCCTGAATTGACTGGCCGTGGTGCATACTCGACCAATGGAGGAAAAGATTGGACCGTTTTCAAAGGGAAACCCACCGATAGTCATGGTGGTAACGTCGCGGTCTCTGCTACTGATCCCAACAAGATTGTGTGGCTCCCCAGTTCAGGCAATTTTGGTGATGGCAAAGTTCCATACTACACGACCAACAGAGGCGATAGTTGGAGAAAGAGTTCTGGTATCTCAACCAAGAATACCCACTTTCAATTCTGGCTTGCATCAAAGACAGCCCTTGCATCAGACAAAGTTGCCGCCAATACGTTTTATGTGATTACCTTTGATAATGGAGGTGAATTCTTTGTCTCGACCGATGGTGGTGCAAACTTTTCGAAAGCAGCCCATGCGCCAAGCTGTAGTTCAAACAATGACTGTCACGTCTTTGGGCAACTCCAGGCCGCTCCGGGCAAAGCGAACCATGTCTGGTCCAGTGATGCCAAGGGAGGCTTGTGGTATACCACCGATACTGGCGCGACGCCCTGGACTAAAGTCGAAGCCGTACAGGAGGCCTACGCCTTCGGTTTTGGTAAAGCCATAGGCGGTAGTGATTACCCAACCATCTTTATGAATGGGAAAGTCAACAATCAGAACGGTATCTGGCGTTCCATCAATCAAGGCGCCAGTTGGGATAAGATTGCGACTTACCCAGCCAATATCTACGATAGCATCAACGTTGTGAATGGTGATATGGACGTATCAGGGCACGTTTATATTGGTTTTGCGGGCAACAGCTTTGTATATGGTGATACAAATGGGAGTGTAGGCAACCCAACACCGATTCCTCCAACACCAACACCCGGCAGCGGTAACACCACCACTCTCACACCCACAGATGACCGTGACGATTGGAAAGATAGTACTGGAAGTGATATCTACCTTAACGCCAGCAAATGGCAAACGAGCTATCTAAAATTCGATCTGAACTCGGTTCCCAAACCGATCACAGATGTCAAATTACGCATATATCGCACGAATACATCCCAAGGAACAATCACACTCTCTGTCTATCAAATCACAGATGATGGCTGGAACGAAGATGATACGTCGTTGCCAACACCAGGATCATCCATCGCTAACGTGACATCATCTGATGCAGGCTATGTCGAACTCGATATTACCGAATATGCTAAAGACCAGAACGTCGTTTCCGTAGGACTGCAAACCGACAAAAACAGTTGGCAGGGATTCTTGTCAAAAGAAAATAGCAATAACAAACCTCAACTCGTGGTTACGAGTAACTGATTCTTGAGGTGATACAGAAGGCACGGTACACAGAAACATGCTGTGCCTTCTTTTGTAAAAACAAATCTTTTTGTCTACTTATATTGTAATAAAGTGGTACTATATCTCTATTGTCTTACCTGATACATCATATGTATATCTTGACCAATGTGAGATTGAGATGCTTGTTATAGCGGTGTCGTAATGAGCACACATCCTCACACACTCTGGCTATATGACTCCACTGATCGTGACAGCAATGGAGGAACACCGACAGTCAAGCTGGTTTGTTACACACCAGACCCAGCCAATGCAAGTGGTGCAGCCATGATCATTTGCCCAGGCGGTGGCTATGTGGTCCACGCAGAACACGAGAGCGAGCCAGTCGCGCAGTGGCTGGTGTCCCTCGGAATGACCGCATTTGTCTTGTACTACCGTTTAGCACCACAGTATGCACATCCAGCTATGCTCGAAGATGCCGCCCGTGCCATGCGTTTTGTTCGTGCCCACGCTGACGAGTGGCACATCGATCCAACCCGGATCGGGATGCTGGGCTTCTCGGCTGGTGGCCACCTAACCTCATTGCTCGCCACACATCACGATGCGGGCAACTCAACTGCCGATGATGCAGTCGAACGCGTGAGTTGCCGTCCCGATCTCACCATACTGATCTATCCAGTTATCACGCTTCAACCACCCTACGGACACGACTGGTGCCGCGAATGCTTGCTTGGCCAAACTCCCTCCGCAGAACTCGTTGCCAAACTGTCAAGTCATCTACACGTTAAGACTGATACGCCGCCATCATTTCTCGTGCATACTGCTGATGATCAGGTACGTTGCGAAAACAGTCTCTTTATGGCACAGGCGCTCAGTCAGGCTCAGGTTCCATTTGAATTACATCTGTACGAACGCGGTGGCCATGGCTATGGGCTTGCCCCGAACGATCCTATCGTCGGAACCTGGCCCGCCCGTTGCACCGCCTGGTTACAACAGCACAGATTTTGTATAGCACAGGAGAAAAGATGAACACCATCTCATTTGTGACGGCAAATTATGTTGCCCAACAACTCAACTACCACATGACCGAAGGATGGAATCAGGGTGATACCGCAACAGTGGAATATTATCGCCCTATCGAAACTTTTCACGAACGCTTTGATGCGCTGCTTGGCAATATACGGGCATTGGGCTTTGACGCCATCGATCTCTGGCTGGCCCACCTGCATCCCTCGTGGGCCACACCAGAGCACATCGCCACTGCCCAGACATTACTCAACCAACACGGTCTGCGGGTGACCAGTCTGGCTGGCTGGTTTGGCTCCACCGTAGAGGAATTTGAAGCAGCGTGCCAACTGGCTGTCGCCCTCAACGTACCCGTACTGGCCGGTACCAGCGCAGTGCTGCCACAGTATCGAGAGCGCGTCATCGAGACATTACAACACTACAATGTGAAACTTGGCATTGAAAATCATCCTGAGAAAAACGCGCAGGAAGTGCTTGACAAGATCGGAGATGGTGCCAGCGGATATATTGGTGCGGCTGTAGACACAGGCTGGTTTGGCACCCAGGGGTATGATGCTGCTCAAGCCATCATCGAACTACAAGACCATCTGCTGGCCCTCCACCTCAAAGATGTGCTGGCGGCTGGCGCACACGATACCTGCCGCTATGGACAGGGGGTCGTGCCGATTGAGCAATGTGTCCAGGCACTCCAACAGATTGGCTACACAGGCGTAATCACCGTTGAGCACGAGCCGGAATTGTACGACCCGACGGAAGATGTCCGCGAGAGCTACGCCATGCTGCGTGGCTGGTTACAGAAGTGAGGAAAACAATGACAACTGCCCCAATTGGTGTTGGGATTGTAGGCTGTGGGAATATTGCAGGTGCCTATGCGGAAGACATCGCAAGGTACGATCATCTGCATCTAATCGGTGCGGCTGACCTCGATCCGAGTCGTGCTACAGTCTTCGGCGCTGAACACAACTGTCGTGCGTATCCAACTCTCGAAGCACTGCTGGAAGACCCAGCCATCGATATTGTGATCAATCTGACCATTCACCACGCACATTACGACGTTACTACTCAATGCCTGAATGCCAGAAAACATGTGCATAGCGAGAAACCGCTGGCCTTAACCTACGCCGAGTCCACGCGCCTGGTTGAGCTTGCTCAACAGAATGGCGTCCGGCTGGGATGTTCTCCATTCACATTTCTGGGCGAGGCACAACAGACTACATGGCAACAGATTCGCACAGGCCGTCTGGGCACCATTCGTGTTGTCTATGCCGAAGTCAACTGGGGGCGCATTGAAAGCTGGCACCCGGCTCCCGCACCATTCTATGATGTCGGCGTGCTCTGGGATGTTGGCGTGTATCCCCTGTCAATCATTACGGCCATCATGGGACCAGCCCGTCGCGTGTGGTCCTACGGCAAAGTGCTCCATCCCGACCGTGTGACCAAAGAAGGCGTGCCGTTCCACATCACCACCCCGGACTTTGTACTAACGATGCTGGAACTGGCCGATGGAACGGTTATTCGGTTGACAACAGACTTTTATGTGAAAACCTCCCAGCAAAACTCGGGTATCGAATTCCATGGCGACGAGGGCTCGCTTCACATGAGTTCGTGGCACCACTTTAATAGCGCAGTCGCGTATGCACCATTTGGTGAACCATTCACGAATGTGCCACTCATCCAGCCAGGAGAGTCGGGCGTGCGCTGGGGGCGTGGTGTTGCGGATATGGCCCACGCTCTCACCGATGATCGACCACATCGTGCGACAGGCGAACACGCTGCACATATCGTCGAGATCCTAGAGGCGGCCTCGACTTCTATGCAGACCGGACAGGCCGTTGACATACAATCGACATTCGCCGCACCAGAGCCAATGGAGTGGGCACGATGACAACGCTTTGGCAGGACGAAAACGCCTTTCTCTCCGTCACAGTCCACGAAGATGCGACTATTGAGATAATCGACAAGGCCCACGATACGGTCTGGCGCATGGGGCGCGTCGCACTGCAGGAAGACAATCCCATTGATGTTGGACACGTCTGGTTACGCAACACTCGGTCGATCTGCGAGCAATATCCAGGGCGATTTCAGGGTGAAACAACGGGTGACCGAATACGCTTCACCCTGCGTGGTCGTGAACAACGCATCGTAGGGACATTCGACTGTCAGATGCGGCTTGATGGGCCATGGCTCGAGTTTCGTCTGAGTAATATTGAGCAACGGTTGCCTAGTTTAATTTTTCCAACACCCATCGTCTCTGAAAGCCTGGTTGTGCCAACGAACGTAGGGCGCTGGATACGTGCACCGTTGAGTGAAAGACACATCTGGGCCTACCCGGCACACTTGAATATGCGCTGGTTTGGTGGCCTGCGTGGCGACAACGGGTGGATTGCGGTACTGCACGAGGGCGCCCCTGATGCA
This sequence comes from Chloroflexota bacterium, assembly GCA_039178835.1. Classification (GTDB taxonomy): domain Bacteria; phylum Chloroflexota; class Chloroflexia; order Chloroflexales; family Roseiflexaceae; genus AL-N1. The sequence goes on along the minus strand of JBCDFA010000212.1, from coordinate 8,591 downwards.
GGGGTGCTGGCCACTGAACTGACAGCGACACCGGTTTGATTGCAATCGCTAGGGGAATGGGCTGGTCAACGAGCGGTGCGTTATCGTTTCACCGATGGTGGACACGTGGGTCTGGCCAAGACCTTCCGTGGCTATGCCATTGAACACGGATTGCATAAGCCACTACGGGAGAAAATTAATGCTACGCCAGCAGCAGGCAGTTTGCACGGCGGGCGGCTACTGGCCCTGATGCAGACCGACCGTCGTCGCATAGAGAATGTCGAGGAGCGGATGCGTGTCACATCTGAGGTTCAACCACAGTCGGGACTCGATGTGCTGGTATCGCATCATGATGCCCAACAAGTCATTACCACCGCACAGGAACTGGGGATGCAACAAGGGCTGGTTGTGTTGCGTGGCTGGATCAACGGCGGCTACGACGAGCAACATCCCGATGTATGGCCACCCGAAACCACACTCGGCTCGGTTGATGAGCTACAACAGATCGTTTCTGATGGACCATTCCCCGTCGCGCTCCACGACAACTATCAGGATATTTACCAACAATCGCCGAGTTGGCCCCACGGGGTAATCCGCATGCCCAACGGTGATCCGATGCCGGGTGGGTTGTGGGCCGGAGGACAAGCCTATATTCTCAATGCACGCGATGGATTGGCGTATGCAAAACGAAACTGGTCACACATTCAGACCCTTGCACCACGAGCGATGTTTATTGACACAACGACTGCCGTATCGTTCTATCAATCCTATGAGGCAGGCAACACGCTGACACGCACGCAGGATATGCAGTTGAAGGAAGAGTTGCTTAGTTTCTACAAGGAGCAAGGGCTAGCGCTGGGCAGCGAGGAAGTAGCTGACTTCGGCGTACCATGGATCGACTGGTTCGAGAATCGGCATCATCACCAGATCGGCGAGTCGATCCCACTCTGGCCACTGGTCTATCACGATACGGCGTTTTGTATGCGCTACAATCATAAAGCGCGACACGACTACAGGTCATCCGATACAGTACCATACTGGTTAGCGGATATGTTGTGGGGCTATGTGCTGCTCTGGGATGTACGCGACATGGCGCACTGGCATGCGAGCCATGAACGGTTTGCATCAACACTCGGTGTAGACGAGTGGCATCAGCACATTGGTCTCGACGAGATGCTCGAGCATCGCTACCTGACCGACGATGGCACCGTGGAGCAGACCACATTTGCGTCAGGGCGTATCACCGTGAACTTCAGCGATGAGCCACAGACGGTCGTTGGCCAGACTATCGCAGGCGGGGGGTATGTGATCGAGGAGGGGTGAAAAAACTTAAGAGGCGTTGGCTGTGATTATGTTCAGCAACAAACTCATATTGTTACAGCCAACGACACTTGTTTGAAAATCACGTCGTCTCACCGATCACCAGTTCAACCGGAAAGACTTTTTCGACATCAACTTCTTTGCCTTCGATCAGGGCCATCAACGTGTCTACTGCTGTCTCTGCCACCTCACGCCATGGCGCACGGACTGTTGTCAGTGATCGTGCTGGAGGAATATTGGTTTCAACACCATCAAAGCCCACGACAGCCAGATCATCAGGAACCCGAATGCCCAGTTGTTCGCAGTCGTGCAACAATGAATAGGCAAAGGTATCAACCCAACACATAGCAGCAGTGGGGCGTTGGCCTATAGGTGCATTCAATAGCTCACGCTCCTCTTCACTCAGATGGCCATTCCAGTCATCGCTTACGGTAATTGTCACATGCATATCATACTCGGCTGCTGTACGGACAAAAGCCTGTTGTCGTTGCATTTGCGATGTGAGCGAATAACGGTCTCCGCGATAGAGGACACGACGATGTCCTTGTTTGGCAAGATAGTGAACAACTTGCTGAGCACCAACTATATCGTCGACCAACAACGAGGGAAGAGACTCAACTTTGTTGGCAATAGCGACGACAGCAAGATGTGAGGAAACCAGCTTCTCCATGACGGGATTGTGGGGTGAAGGCAACAACACGAGCCCGTCGATCTTACCACTCGATAAGGCAGCATAAATCTCATCATCTGAGCGTCGCTGAAATCCACCAAACATCAACAAATCCTGCTGATATTTGCCACATCCTAGTTGCAGTCCAGTAATAACATCAGCAGTAAACGGATCATGAGGTTGCAGGTAGCCATGGCCAACATAGTACCCAATGATGTCAGTTCGCTTGCGGCGAAGGGCCATGGCAATCGCATTGGGCGTGTACCCGAGTTGACGTGCTGCCTCCAAGATCCGTTGACGGGTTGCCTCGGACACATGGGTACCTGCCCGCACACCACGGAGTGCGACTGATGCTGTGACTCGATTCACACCAGCTAAACGTGCTACATCACTCATCGTAGGGGCTTGTCTGGCACGGATCTTTTTCTCACCCATGGCTAATCTCTTTACAACTATGTTTTTTTCGCAATCTATATACTTTATCTTAACAGTAGAAGACAGTACTCGTCAAGAGAGCGTATGTACGAATTCCACGGTTTGACACAGATATTGTTCTATGGTAACCTCAAGCGAACTACAGCCGTAGTTTGTCCAGGATATTTGGTATTCTAACAATAAATCTCCACAATAGTTTGGTAGTAGAAGAGCTCTATATTTGGTTTATTTCAAAAAAACTACACCTATAGTTTAAGAAATAGAGTCTGCTACTTATACCAAATGGATGAAACGAATACATGGTCAACTTTGCACTATCTGAACTCTGTAGACGGCGAATGGGGTAGATTTCTATGCAATTTCCACAGCACTTTATTTGGGGGGCTGCTACATCAGCATATCAGATTGAGGGCGCAACTGCAATAGACGGACGTGGCGAGTCCGTATGGGATCGGTTTTGTCAACGGCCAAATACGATCAAGCATGGTCATACTGGTGCAGTAGCCATCAATCATTATCATCATTATCACGACGATATCCTGCTCCTTCAGGACATTGGTTTGCATGCCTATCGCTTCTCAATCGCATGGCCTCGTATCTTTCCGAACGGGACAGGGCAGATCAATCAGGCTGGTCTGGATTTCTATGATCGACTGGTCAATTGCTTGTTAGAGGCCAACATCACGCCATACGTAACACTCTTCCATTGGGATTTTCCGTACCCTCTGTACTGCAAGGGAGGATGGCTCAACCGTGATGTGGCTGACTGGTTTGCTGAATACACTACTGCCGTCGTACAACGACTGGGAGATCGGGTTCACCACTGGATGCCAATCAACGAACCACAGGTTGTTGCCATGGTTGGACACTTCTGGGGCGTTCATGCTCCTGGTGATAAACTGCATCTCAACCAGGTCATGCAGATCCACCACCACTTGCTACTGGCCCACGGCAAGTCCATACAGGCCATCCGAGCTACCTGTAGCAACAGTGTGGTCGGTATCGCTCCTTCCGGATCGGTAAGTATCCCTGTTTCATCAAGCGCAGACGACATTGAAGCAGCTCGACAGGACACCTTCGCCATCACGAAGCGAGAGACGATCAACGAGACCTTATGGCTTGACCCCATCTTTTTTGGGCGCTATCCCGATGACGGCGTGGCGCTATTCGTTAACGACATGCCCTGTGTACAGCCAGATGATATGGCGACCATTTGTCAACCAATCAACTTCTTCGGCATCAATATGTACACAGGCAAACTGGTGCAGATGGGAGACAGTGGACAGCCAGAACAAGTTGCACCACCACCAGGCTACCCTGAGACACATATCCAGTGGTTTGTGCTTCCAGAAACATTATACTGGGGACCACGCTTCCTGTGGGAACGCTATCGCACACCGATGATGATCACCGAGAATGGCATGGCCAACGTTGATTGGGTCAGTCTGGATGGGCATGTCCACGATCCCCAGAGAATTGACTATACCCAACGATATTTACTCAACCTCCATCGGGCGATTGAAGATGGTGCTGATATCCGAGGGTATTTTCACTGGTCTGCCTTTGATAACTTTGAGTGGTCCGAGGGGTATCAACAACGTTTTGGGCTTATTCATGTAGACTATACCAACCAGCAACGGACGCTCAAAGACTCTGCGTACTGGTATCGAGATGTTATTCACAGCAACGGAGCCGTCCTCAACACGTCTCCGTTGGGTCCCAATATGCGCCATAACTTGGACTATTCAACCCTTGTAACAAAGTAAAGCACGAACATCGATGACGATCTATGCAAAAAAGGGAGCCCATCTATGCCATACCATGCAACGATGCATCAGATACACAAACCCCGCAGTGGAATTACGCTAGGTGGTATCGGTACCGGTGGAGCCGAACTACGCCCCGATGGCGTATTCTACAACTGGCATATATGTAGCAATTGGCCGTTAGGGAATGGCACACCTCTTACTGTGCCACAAGACTCCATGCTGTTTTTCGTGGTCAGATATCAGGAACAGGGCCAGCGTCCACAAATGAAAGTGCTTCAGCTTGATACAAACCACACCGTTGCGGCGATCCCGCTCCAACCCTATATCTTCCCCTGGTTAAGCCCGGTCGAGCAGATTACATACGAGGCCCGTTTCCCGTTTGCACACCTCACCTTCCGTGATGAACAGATGCCATTCGACATCACACTTGAAGCCTTTAGCCCATTCATCCCCCACGATGTAAAAAATTCCGCCCTGCCAGCCATCATCTGCAACTTCCACATCACCTCAAAAGTTGATAATCCTGTTGAGGTGATGCTGATGGCTTCGCTTCGGAATGCGGTCGGGTACGATACTGAGGATAAATGGTATCGCACATTATTGGAACAATCCAACAATCACATTCTGTGTGAAATGACCTGTGATGGCATGGCAACCGAACACGCATCTTTTGGCTCGATGAGTCTGGCCTCACTAAGCCAGAAATCGTCCTATTATCTGGGCTGGGAACATGTCCATCCGTACTACGAGTACGCACTGCGCCATACGACTCTGCCGAATATCGATGACACGGAAGGGCGAAACGCTACCGATCCTGACACAGGGAAAAAAAGGGCGGATCGGCCTTTGCTCAGCACCCTCGCGATATCCGATACATTGACTCCAACGCATGCTTTAACACATACCTTTATCGCTGGCTGGCACTTTCCCAATTTCTACAGTGATGATTATGGTGAATTGGCGCCCAGCACGAACGAAGGTGTGTATTACCAACGCTTCTTCCACTCGGCTGCAGACGTGACACGCTATGTCGTGAACGAGCTTGAGTCCTTATCCAATCGCACACGGCAATTTACCACTGCCTTTTACGATAGCTCCCTCCCTGAGTTGGTACTTGATCAGGTCAACTCACATCTCAACACATTTATCAGCAGCAGTTGGCTCACCTACGCAGGAAAATTTGGCATTCAGGAAGGAATGACGTTTGAAAAGCCATGGGGACCACTATCGACGATTGATGTAAGTCTGTATGGGAGCATCCCAACCCTGACCCTCTTCCCAGAACTAGAGCAATCCACACTACGCGCACATCGTGATTTGCAGGCTGATTATGGCCAGTTAAGCCGGAGTGTCGAACGAAACTTCGCTTACATCAACACCGAAGATCGACAGACCAGCCGGATCGATATGCCCCCCCATTATGCCATTCTCGTCCTGCGTTGCGCGTTGTGGACCAATGACATCAGCTTCTTACAAGACATGTGGCCCTCGGTCAAACGAGCACTTGACTATGTGCTGCGGGAACGAGAGTTCGATGGTGACGGTCTGCCCGACATGACCGGCGTTATGTCAACATACGACAACTTTGCAATGTACGGCGCCAGTTCGTATGTTGGCTCGTTGTGGCTCTCGGCACTCCACCATGCGATCATTGCGGCTCACATCCTTGGCGATAATGACACTGAACAACAGTATCGCACCGTACTGCAACAGGCCACCCCACACTTTGAAACCAAGCTGTGGAATGGCCACTACTATCGACTTTACAATGATGCTGGTGGTGCACGGGGCGATCTTGATGAAGGCTGTCTCACCGACCAACTAATCGGTCAATGGACCAATCACTTTGGCGGACTCGGTGATCTGGTTGACAGTACCCAACGGCGACAGGCACTCGCTTATATCTTCAACCATTCATATGATCCAGAGTATGGTCTGCGGAATTGTCGCTGGCCTGATGATGATTTTCTCCACGATATTGCCGATGACGTGTGGGTTGATCAGGCAAATACCTGCTGGAGTGGTGTGGAGTTAGCCTTTGCTTCACTCCTCATCTACGAAGGGATGGTCGATGAGGGGATGCAGATCATCCAAACGATTGACCAGCGCTATCGCACATCTGGCCGATACTTCGACCATATCGAGTTTGGTGGGCACTACTACCGTGCTATGTCTGCATGGGCCATCCTGCACGCCTGCCTGGGTCTCTCGATCAATCAGGGACACTACCGTTTTAACCCACAGATCGCTGGTGAAGAAATCAAACTGTTTTTCGCTTTTGCATCTGGAACCGCGCATTATCTCCACAATCGCACTACTAATACCGTCACACTCACGATTCATAGTGGAGTCTTCCATTGTAATGGCATCTCCATCGCCAACATCGACACCGTACCAGAACATGTTATCGTTGAGCAAGATCAACAACGCATTGAGGAAATCACGCTCGGTCACACAGATCAGAACGAGCTTGATATCACGTTCCAGAAACCATTAGAGCTTCCGACTGGAACAACATTGCGGATAGCTTCGAGAAGCACCTAGCATACCAGAGAGGCATCTTGCCATGTTGACATACAACCTTCACGAACTCCCTTTTTCGCGTGCTGGATCATTCCTGACCATCTCAGCACAGAATGGCACTGGTAGCACAAGATTGGCCTACAAAACGTGTAGTGCACGATCTGTGTCGGTCAAAGAATCGCCGTTCTGGGCGCACGACTTTTTCGAGTTAGCATTGCTTAAGGATCAACACGAAGTACCCTATACCTGGACCGCACAACCCCATCGCCTGGATCTTCACGCAGAGAGTGGCGGAAGTGCTACCCTAGTTTTTCTCGACTCAGAGAGCATTCTTTTTACTACACAGGGCGTTTCGCTCCGCCTGCTTCCCTACAAGCCATTCGCAACCCTGCACCACCCACATCCCGATCAACTCCTGTTGCACGACCGGGTGGCACGAGGTATGCACCACTTCTACGCAGGTACCAACACAGAACTCTGCTATACACCAACGGCAACACTCCACGGAATCACCAATCACATCCATCAAACACCATACACCATCGATTTTATTGGGTCGCCAGACGCCCATGGAGCCTTTCGCTTTACTCGCCACGAAACACCCTGGAAAGAACCACTTCCACCTATAGAGTGTATCGTTCAGCAACGCGATGCCGAGTTTACCGCCTGGCTCGGGCAAATGCCAATGGTCCCTGAGCACTATCAAGCTGCGGCGGAACAGGCATGGCTGGTGCTGTGGAGCAACCAGGTGCCTGCACAGGGCTACCTCACCCGACCAACGATCTACTGTAGCCAATTCTCGATGGCTGCTACCTGGGCCTGGGACAACTGCTTTCATGCACTGGCCGTCACCCGTGCCAACCCCAAGCTAGCCTGGGATCAGTTACACCTCTTCTTCGATCATCAGACTGTGCAGGGGCAAATTCCTGATCCAATCAACGACCTCGATGCCATCTATGGCCATACCAAACCACCCATCTTTGGCTGGACCATTCGCAAAATGGTCAATTGGCTTGGGGTGGAAGCATCGAGGCCATATGTCGAACAACTTTACGAGCCCGTCGCACGTTTCACAAACTGGTGGTACAACACTCGTGATATCGATCAGGATGGGATGTGTATGTATCTGCACGGCAACGACTCTGGCTGGGACAACGCCACCATCTTCGATGAGAGCTTCCCGGTCAAAGGGCCTGATCTGGCCGCCTATCTGAGTCAACAGATGGAGTCACTTGCGTTTATGGCTGACGTTTTGGGAAAAAAGGATGCTGTGGTCGAGTGGAGCCATCGTGCTGAACAACAACGCATGACACTATTTGAACACAGTGTGAGTCATCGACGGTTTGTGCATATACGCAATGGCACACACGCTACCTCAGCAAGTCAATCGCTGCTTAACGCTATGCCCATCATCCTCGGGCAGCACCTCCCAGAGGACATTCGCACAACATTACTACAGGATCTGTCGCCGGAAGGCCCCTTCCTCACGCCCTACGGCTATGCGAGTGAATCGCCCCAGAGCCCCAAATTCGAGACAGATGGCTACTGGCGTGGGCCGATCTGGGCATCGGCCAACTATCTCATTGTCGAGGGACTGATCGATGCAGGCGCAACCGATCTGGCCCGACTCGCAGCACAACGTTTCTGCGATATGTGTGCGAGCAATGCTGGCTTCTGGGAAAATTACAATGCTCTGGACGGCACAGGACTGCGTTGTCCCAGCTATGCCTGGAGCGCCGCTGTGTTCATATTACTGGCAGAGTGGTTGGGTATCTAATCAGGACTTACGCAAAAGCCATCTGCACCGCAGGCGATTTCAAATGTTGACGCAGGTACTCCGACAACAATCCATGCTTGATCCGATAGATTGTGGTGTCTGCGTCGTGAGCAATTTG